>JANLUE010000214.1:0-2320 GCA_031363325.1 Gemmataceae bacterium | reverse complement strand
GACGATGAGGGCTTCCGGCAACGGCGATCTCCAATTTTTGGCACAGTTGAGCAGCCCTATCCAGCTCAAGATGCCTCCCGCCTACGCGGCGAACGGCAAGCTCGGCGAACCGATACCGATCGACGCTAGTTTCGAAGGATTCGAGCGGGTGAAGCATGCCGAGGTATTGCTGCGAGTGGGATCGTCCATCGGCATGGGCGATGTGGACGTGCTGATGCTGACGGAGAAGCCTGGCCACGAGACGGACTATGAGGTCTGGCCCACCACGTACGGGCTGCCGTACACGCCGACGAAAATGGGCACGCTGTGCTTCGCCGCCGTCGCAAAGGGTGAAACGCTCGACGGCGAGATGTTCCTGCGCGAAGCAGGCGGTTGGTGCACGGTGGCGCGGTGACCGGTTTGCGGACAATCCCCACGCAAAATTCCGACCCACACGGTGCCCCCGGACTGACTTGCGTGATTTGGAATCCCAGCCACGGATCGTGACGGATCGGCACACTTCCGGATCGGATGCTCACAAAAATCCCCTCAGCCAATGGCTGAAGGGGGAGGAGGTCACACGGCTCTCATAGTGAATAGTCCAGGTCGAAGGTCTTGCCGCCAGGACTGAGGATTTCCTGATAAGCAGCTACGACCTGATGTGACCATCCCTTCGATTCCGCGACACGGGCGCAGTCCAGCAGTCGCATCCTCGGCACCCGCCGATTAAGAGCCCGGAGTGCGGAAATTGCCTCCTTGGCGTAACCGCGTCTGAGGCATGTTATGCCACACAGGAGCAAGCCGTCTCGATCGCAGATGACACTGTAGGCTTGAATGGCCCTGGCGTAGTTTCGCTCCCTGAAGTCCCGCGCAGCGCACGAGCGGAAGTTCTCAGTCGGCAACGGCCGAGAGGCGGCGGCGCAGGCCAGTCTTGCGAGGTTGTACTCGCAACGTTCGAGGCACTGGAGCGCGCACGCTAGCAGCTTCCCATCTTCGCCGACGGCCCGGAAAGCCGCTATCGCCCAACTGAGCTTGCCCTCCGAAAGGAGGAGCTCGCCACATCGGACGATCTTGTCCCTGGGGCAATGCTCGACCGCGGTCAGGTAAGACTCGAGGGCCAAGACGATGTGCCCCCTTTCGACGTTCTCGTCTCCCACGGCCACCAGCAGTTGAAGCAACCGCTGACGCTTTTTTGCGTTCATGCCGTCACGTTCGCGCCGGCACCCATCGTTGGGTGCGATCACCTGCTTGTCAGCACTCTTCCCATGTCGGGCACGAGGTGAGGCAGGCGTACTACGCACGAATTGTGCATGCGCAGAAGGCCTGCCTCGGTTGAGAAGTGACTCTCCGGTGCTGTCAAAGAAACAGCGAGCATACTATGCCATATTGCAATATTTAGCGCAAGCGTGATGGGCCGAATTGAAATAGCACCGATCCGACTAGTCTTCTATTTTGCCCTCGGTTGCACGGTCCGCTTTCCGGCGGGTACTCCGACTGAGCTGAATTTGTTATGGTCAGGACCGTGAATAGCCGCCACCCCGCGGGTGGGTAATAAGTTCTCGATTCCGATCCTCTTTTCCCCCTGGGTAATTACCCACCTTTTTTGACCACGGTCGAGTCGAAGTCCACGACCCCGCCCGCTGATGCTCTCGTTCGTTGTGTCCCCTCTTGGCCGGCCGTAGTCTTCGCAGCGCACTTGCACATCGCAAGTGGTTCGCTTCTTCACACCAGAGGGTACATCTCGTGTCTAGTCTCATGCTCCACACTGGGGGCCGGCTCTGCACCTACGAGGAATTGCAAGCCATCCCTACACCGCCGGCCGAAGGTCGGTGGCATCCGGTACCGCACGTCGCGGTCCTAGACGCCGTGTCCGGCACTCTGCAATCAGCCGGGTACGAAATTCGGGACCGCAAACTGGCCGTCGCCCGCGATGGCCATCGGTTCTTTGGTACGCTCGACTTGACCGCTCCGCTCGTTCCGGGGGTCGCCCTGGCCGTCGGGGTTCGCAATTCCACGGATAAGTCGTTCCCGCTCGGGTTCTGTGCTGGGAACCGTGTCTTTGTTTGCGACAACCTAGCGTTTCGTTCCGAGCTGCTCGTCAAACGTAAGCACACTCGATTCGGCGAGCTGCGTTTCGCTAACGCGATCGCTGCCGCCGTACAGTCGTTGGCCTCATTCCGCGAGGCCGAGGCCGCGCGGCTGGAACGCCTGATGACGACCGACCTGACGGACGACCAAGCGCTCGCTCTCATGGTCCGCGCTATCGAGCAGAAGATCATTTCTCCGCCGGTGCTTCCCAAGATTCTCGCCGACTGGCGCTGTCCGAAGTTCGACTACGGGT
>JANLUE010000111.1:0-5435 GCA_031363325.1 Gemmataceae bacterium | reverse complement strand
TTGTAGACCGCGAGCAGGCGCTTCACGGTTGGGACGATCTGCTCGCGTTCGACCAGATCCTGCAGCACGAAGTTGAGGCGATCGCCCTGGTAGCGTCCACCGACGAACAGCGTGTACTTCGTGCCGCTGCGACCGACGAGGCCGATGTCCGAGTTGTAGGGGCGGGCGCAACCGTTCGGGCATCCGGTCATGCGCACGCTGAGTTGCTGCTCGCCGAGCCCGAGCTCCGCCATCGTGCGTTCGAGTTCATCGATCACGCCCGGCAGGGCTCGTTCCGACTCCGTGATGGCGAGGCCGCACGTCGGGATCGCCGGGCACGCCATGCCCCACTTGCGAATCATCGACAGATTGCCCGGCCTCGGCACACCATGCTCGTCGAGGATGCGATCGATCGCCGGGCGATTTGAAACGTCGAGATCGCCGAGCAACAAGTCCTGTTGGCCGCTGATTCGCACGGTGGGCTTAAATTGTTCGACGATCTTCCGAAGCGCCGATCGCAGGCGAAGTGAGCCTTCATCCTTGATGCGCCCGTTCTCGACGCTCAGCCCCAGGAACCACTTCCCATCCCCCTGGGTTTGCCAGCCGTGATGTAGGTCGACGCCAGTAATTGGCAGTTCGCGCGGCAACTGGATCGGCTTCTTCCAGTAGTCGCGTGCGAACACTTCGCGAACCCGCTCGATACCCCAGTCGTGAATCACATATTTCAAGCGAGCCCGTTTGCGGTCGGCCCGGTTGCCGGTGTCGCGGAAAAATTTGATGACCGCCTCGGACGCGGCCACGACTTCGTCCGGCTCGACGAAGCAGAGCGATTGGCCGAGGTGCGGGAATGTGTTGCGATTGCCGCTGGTTCGGCCGAACCCGCCGCCGACCGTCACGTTGTAGCCGACCGTTCGGCCCTTCTCGATCGCCGCGAGAAACCCCAGGTCATTTGCATAAAGGTCAACGCAGTTATCGTGCGGCAGTGCGACGGCCGTCTTAAACTTGCGCGGCAAGTAAACTTTGCCATAGATCGGCTCGACCTCGTCGGCCTGGTCGGCGTCCGGGCTCATCTTTTCGCCATTGAGCCAGACATCGTGATAGGCGTTCGATCGCGGTGCGAGATGGGCGGCGATCGCGTCGGCGAGTGCTTGCGCATCACGGCGCGGCGAATCGTTGAGCGGGGCCGGGCAGGCCATGACGTTGCGGTTGATGTCGCCGCAGGCGCCCAGCGTCGAGATCAGGGCCGCGTTCATCTCGCGGATCGCGGGTCGAAGGTCGCCCTTCAGGACGCCGTGAAACTGAATGCTCTGGCGGGTGGTGAGTCGAAGTGTGCCATTCGCCCGCGCGCCGGCGATGTCGTCGAGCGCGAGATACTGTTGGCCGGTCATCTTGCCGCCCGGCAATTTCAACCGGACCATCATCATGTAATGCTTGCCGACGCCTTCCTTCGACCGGCTCTTGCGGGCGTCGCGATCTTCCTGTTGATAGCTGCCGTGGAACTTGAGCAGGTTCTTGGCGTCGTCGGAGAAGTGGTCGGTCTCCTGCGCCAGCTCGTCGGCCAGCGTGCCGCGCAGCCAGCGACTGGCTTCCTTGACCGCCTCGAACCCCGAACGCTTACCAGCCGTCTCTTCCGTTGCCATGCCATGATCCCGGAGGGCGTCGAAAGGGGTACTGTAGCCGTATCGCGGAGCGAAAACAGGCGAACCGCTAATACCCCACTATCTTTGTAGAAGAACTCGCCATTGCAAGAATGGTGGATCAGCCGCGAAAAACACCGCTTGACTTGGAGGGCGACGACCCTAAAACTCAGTGCGACGGCCCTATCGTCTAGAGGTCTAGGACACAGCCCTTTCAAGGCTGCGACACGGGTTCGAATCCCGTTAGGGTCACTTCACAAATCGAGTCCGCTCGGCGTCACTTCGCAATTTCATTGACGCAGGCTTTCGTTCCTCCGAAAATCTGAATGCACGTCCGCCCAACTTGCCTCTTTCTGGTGGGACCTGTCGCTGGGGCATTCCATGATCCCGCCCGTACAACCGGCTCCGGTGCTCGGCTACTTGCGGGCGGCGCTTGGCCCGGGGGCCGACGGCCCGCCCGACGGGGACCTGCTCGCTCGGTTCATCGCCGATCGCGATCAGGCGGCGTTCGAGCTGTTGGTCTGGCGGCACGCGGGGACGGTCCATCGCGTCTGTCGGGGCGTGTTGCGGGACCATCACGCGGCCGAAGATGTCACGCAGACGGCGTTCCTGACGCTCGCACGCAAGGCGGAGTCGATCGGTCGGCGCGGGGCCGTCGGTGCCTGGCTGCACAAGGTCGCCTATCGCATCGCGGTCCGGGCGGCGGCGCGGCGGGCCAGCCGAGCGATGCCTGCGGACGGGTTGGATCAAATCGCGGCCGCGGACGACACCGGGCTCGATCGCGATGCGGTTCGCCTGTTGCACGCGACGCTTGCGAAGATGCCGGACAAGTATCGCGCCCCGATTCTGCTTTGCTATTTCGATGGCCTGTCTCATGCCGATGCGGCCCGGCGGTTGGGTTGGCCGGTCGGCACGGTGGCGGCGCGAATCGCTCGGGCCAAGACGTACCTCGAACGTCGCCTGGCCGGCCGAGTCGTCGTGCCAGCGGCCGGGCTCGCCGCCCTGTGCGCGGCCGACACGGCACCAGCGCTCGCTCCGAACTTCGTCACCAGCACGGCCCAGGCGGCCGTGGCCTTCTCCAGCGGAACAATCCTTCCGGCCGTCAGCCCAACGGTCGCACAACTTGCACATGAGGCAATCCGAACCATGGCGATCTCCAAGATTCAGATGACGGCCGGCGTGATCTTCGCCTGCGGCGCGCTCACGGTCGGCGGATTCTACGCGGCCGCCCAGGTGCCCGGCTCGCCGGGCGGTCGTGGCCCAGTCGGGCCCGCGGGAGTTACTCCGGTCGTCGAAGTCACGTCGCCCTCGAAAACGGACCGACTCGCGGACTTCACCCAACGTCAACGCAGCCAGAAGAACCTGCGCACGATTCTGCTGGCGATCCATAACTACCACGACGCGCACGGTACGTTCCCAAGCGACGTGGTCGACAAGAACGGCAAGGCGATCCTGAGTTGGCGGGTCGTGATCCTGCCGTACATGGAGCAGGACTCGCTGGCGAAGCAGATCCGCATGAGCGAAGCCTGGGACAGCGAGGACAACTTGAAACTCCTCGCCCAGATGCCCGAGGTCTATCGCGTCGGCTTCGAACCCAAGGGAGCGACGCACACGCACTACCAACGGTTCTCGTTCATTGGCAACGCGGCCGCGGGAGGGGGTGGTGGCCCGCCCGGTGGCATGGCACCTGGAATTGGTGGTCCCTTGGGTCCGGGGACAGGCGACACGGGCGGACAGGCCGGCGGTTCCGGGGGTTTCGGCACTCCGGGAATCGGGCCGATGGGTGTTGTGCCGACCGGCCCGCGTTTCCCGAGCCGTATCACCGATATCACCGATGGCTCATCGAACACGCTCGCGGTCATCGAATCGGGACCGCCCGTCCCCTGGACGAAGCCGGCCGACATCGTGATCGACGCCAATCAACCGTTGCCAAAGATCTCGCATCCGTTCGCCAACGTGATCCACGCGGCCGCCTACGACGGATCCACCTATCCGTTCCGCACCAAGCTGGACGAAGCCACACTGTCGTCGATCATTTTTCCGAGCGATGGCCGCGTGAACCCGGAACTGAAATCACTGAAGGCATCGTTCGCGGCCGAGTCCGAGGAAGAGAAGAAGGCGCTCGCGGCCCTCGTGAAGGAAAACGAAGCCCTCATCGCGGACTACATGAAGTTGCTCGACGAACATTCGGCCCTGTTGACGCTCACGAACAAACTATCGACCGACTTCGAGAAGGCGGAAGCGATCGAAGCGGCGATCAAGAAGATCGCGACCGAACTGAAAACGCGGAACCGCCAACTCCGCGACGAGATCGGCCTCCGCGAAGGCCGACCGGTGCCGAAGTCGATCGAGAAAAACGGCAAGTAGCGACACGCGAGCCGACGGCGTTCGTCGTCAGGGGGCCGACGGCTTGCTAAGTCGGCCACTTCATATTGCCGGATACTCCGTCGGCACGACTCGGACTTCCATTCGGCGTCCGTCGCGGACTAAGCCGATCGTTGCCGATTTGTTCACGGGGTGGGCCGTCAGGTACTTGTGCAAGTCGTCGACGCTCGACACCGATTCGTCTTCAAACTGCACGATTACGTCCTCGATCTCGATGCCGGCCCGGTCAGCGGGGCCGGCGTCTTCGAGTTGCAAGACTTCGACGCCCGAGCCCATCTCGATGCCGATTCGCCGGCCGAGGTTCGCCGGGATCGGCACCTGTCGGCCATGCAGCCCGAGGTAGCCGCGAATCACACGACCGTGCCGCATCAACGATGGCAGGATGTGCTTCGCCATGTTCACCGGGATCGCGAAGCAGATCCCCTGGGCCGGTTGAATGACGGCCGTGTTGATGCCGACCACCCGGCCGCGACCATCGACGAGCGGCCCACCCGAGTTGCCGGGGTTCAACGCCGCGTCCGTCTGGATTACATTATCGACGAGATGGCCGGTCACGCTCCGCAGCGTTCGGCCGAGCGCGCTCACGACTCCAGCGGTGACGGTCGACTCGAAGCCGAGCGGGCTGCCGATCGCGACCACGAGCTGCCCGACACGAAGCTTGGCCGAGTCGCCAAGCGGGGCGTAGGGGAACGTGTCGCCATCGGCCCGGACGAGCGCGAGGTCCGTCCACGGGTCGTTGCCGACGACACGGCCCGACACTTCTTGACCATCGTGCAAGCGGACCCGGACGCGGTCCGATTCGCCGACGACGTGATGGTTCGTGAGCAGGAACCCTTCCGGCGAAAACAACACTCCGGACCCCGTGCCCATCTGTCGGCCCCGACCGACGCGCAAGTTCACGACGGCCGGGCGCAAGTCGTCGGCCACTCGAACGACTACTTTCGAGAAAGCGTCGAGGGCGGCGTCCTCGTCCGACGCGTCGGGGACCGGGGGTTGTTCGAAGGTGGTCCCGCCGTTCGACGTGAAGTGCTGCCAGAATTCGGACACGGCTGAATCTCCGGATGGTACGCGGTCGATGGATTGTAGGGGCGGGTGGTCAAGCCCAGTCCGTCCGCTACCCAGTTTGCCGTCGTTACCCGGCCTACGCTTGACAGGACGGCCGGGTTAGGGCATATCGTCGCCTCACACTTGGATGCGGCCGAGCCGCGGGGGATTTTTTGATGCGTGTGCGGAACCTCGCCGGCCTACTGATTGTGTCGGCACTACCCTTTACGACCGGCTGCGCCGGCATGTCGAAGACCGCCCAGGGAGCGGGCATCGGGGGTGGCATTGGGGCGGCCTCGGGAGCGCTGATTGGCAAAGCCACGAACGGCAAGGCCGGCCAGGGCGCCCTGATTGGCGGGCTCATTGGCGCCGGTGTCGGTGGCATGGTGG
>JANLUE010000631.1:0-3090 GCA_031363325.1 Gemmataceae bacterium | reverse complement strand
AGGGAATTTACGAAGTGGATGGCGACACCTGGAAACACTGTTTCTCGCTCGCCGATCGGCCCAAGGACTTCGATTCGAAAGAGGGAAGCGAAGTCCACAACGTCGTGCTGAAGCGAGTGAAGAAATAGTTCGGCAGGTGTTCGAGCGGTCGGGTTGGATTGGTATTCAGGCCAACGGCCTGAGATTGTTCAGCCCAGGGCAAGATGGCGCAGCCATCGCCGCCCTGGGTTTAGTGCACGCCAAGTCCGCAGCCTGAAGGGCTGCGATACGAACCGTTGAGGGGCTCGAATTCATTGTTGGCACAAGGAATCGAGCGCAATTGTCAACCTAAAGTATCCGCTACGTCGACTTAACGAACACTCGATTTGGTACTCACGATGCTTCGTCGCCGATGGCCCTACCTGACCGGGACGTTGATACTCGCGGCGCTAACGTGGGCCGCGTGGCCCGGCCGAACGACCTACACGATCAGCCCCGAGACCACGTACATCACGGAGCCGCTCGACGCGAACGGCCTGCCAGACTACGCCACGGCATTGAATCGCAAACTCTCCGCGAACATCACTCCTGACGAGAACGCCAACGTGTTGATCTGGCGGGCCGTTGGGCCACGACCGGACGGGAAGGAGATCGTGGCCGAGTATTTCACTTGGCTTGGCATCGACCCACCACCACATGGCGATGCTTATTTCGTCGGTCGCAAGCGCTACTTCGACGAGAACCACAAGCCCGAGCCAACGGCCGAAGGGATGAACGATTGGGACGCGCCGGCGCGATGGGAAGCCCTCGTTGATCTCGCACGCGGATGGCCCTGGCGACCGAGTGAGTATCGGGAAGTGATTGCCTGGCTCAAGCGAAACGAAAAGCCGTTGGCGATCGTTTCCACCGCGAGTATGAGGCCGAAATACTTCAATCCAGTTGTCGCGAGCGCACTGAACCCAAATTTTCCGTCCCGATTCGAGAGCCAGACGTCGACCGCTCTCTTGTTTCGGGAGGTCGGAATAGCACTGTGCGTCCGGGCAATGCTCCGGGCCGGCAGCGGCGACCGGGATGGCGCCTGGGCCGACCTTATGGTTTGCCATCGGCTTGGCCGCCTTGTTGGGCGGGGGACGACCCTGATCGAATCGTTGGTTGGGCTCGCGGTTGAGACCGTTGCGATGAACGCTGAGAGTGTGTTGATTGGTCACACCCCGCCGACGCCGAAACAAGCGATCGCTTGGCTTGCCGCTTATCGGACTATGCTTCCGCGGCCCACTCTGGCCGATACGTTCGACCTGGGCGAGCGGTACTTCGGGCTCGACATTCATCTGGGATTCGCACGTGCGCGGAGCCTGGAGATGGCCGCACGCGTAGAAACGGGAGAGTCGATTTCATCGGAGCCCAGTGCCTGGAAGACGGCTTGTCGAATGAGCATCGACTGCGATCAATCGCTCCGATACATCAACGCGTTTTTCGACGAATGCGTGGCCGCTCTGCGACTCCAGGATGGCGTCAATCGTCGATCCGAGCTTGCCCGCATCTACTCGGAAGCAGATGCCAAGCAGGCAATCGCCAAAGAGCAGTTCAAAGCCGGTCGATTGTTCACAAGCCGACAGAATCTTGGGCGACAAGTTGGCGAGATTCTCGTCGGTAGGTCTGTTTCCGCATTCGAGAAACTCACAACAGCGAACGACCGCGTCGAACAACAGACCCGCAACCTCGAAGTCGCCCTCGCCCTGGCCGCGTACCGGGCCGAGCACAACGCGTACCCGGCCAATCTCGAGGCGCTCGCGCCGAAGTACTTCGCCTCCGTCCCCGACGACCTGTTCTCCAGCAAGTCGCTGATCTATCGGCCCGAGAAGGATGGCTACCTGCTCTACAGCGTGGGGCCGAACGGACTCGATGAAGGGGGCCGATGGTTCGACGACGTTCCGGCCGGGGACGATCCGCGAGTGCGGATGCCGGCGGTCCGGCCGATCGTCAAGAAGCGGGCGGAGTGAAGGACACGCAATTCCGGCCTTCCCGGTTGGCGCATGTCGCCTAAGCTGAATCTTCGACTCAGACTCCGTTGATTTCCTCAGTCGCGAAAAACCCCGCAACTCCCCTGGAGTTCCCCATGCGCCGCGTCGCCAAGTCCGTTCCCCTGTCCGTGAATCCGTTCGAAGACCGCATCGTGCCGGCCTTCACGCTAGCCATCAACGGGAACGCGGCCACAGCCAACGTCTCGTCCGTAACCGCCACGGGGACTACAACTTTTACCGCGACGGCCACGGGAGCGACGCTCGACGTGGCCGACATTTTGGCCGCGTTGAATGCGGGCAACAACGTCGCCATCTCGACGGGTACCGGTGGTTCGGCGGCCGGCAACATCAATTGGACCTGGGACGACATCGCCGACGACCTGACCTATACGGGGGCCGCCCGCTCGATCGCCATTCAGCCCGATGCCTCGTCGACGACCGGGGCCGTCACGATCGACGGCGTCAGTCTAACTTTCAACAACAACCTCGATCTCTCGATCATTTCGACAGCCCCGGCGACCGACGCCGTGATCAATCTCACGGGCGGGACCACGATCAACCGGGCCCGGACGATTGTCGTCAATTCGGGGACGGCGGACCTCAACGTCGATTCGTTCAATATCGCCGCGAGCGGAAACATCGTGCTCTCGACGGGCTCGCTCACGCCGGGGGCGACCTTCGGGGCGTTCGTGCAGGCGACCGATACGGGAACGGTGACGTTGAACGGTCCGGCGGACCTGGCGAACGGCGACTTGAGCCTGCGCGCGGCCGGCGCTTTGACGTTGACCGGAGCGGTCGAAGGCAACGGCTCGCTATCAATGTACGGGTCGTCGATCGCGCTCGCGGCCGACATCGGGTCGACGACGGCGCTCGCTTCGATCATTTTCGGCGGCGGCGATGTGACCTTTGGAGGCAACGACATCCGGGGCGGGCTCATCCAGGTCGGCGATTCGGTTATGGATGCGGCCGAAGCGTATCTCGGGGCCGGGACGGGTACGATCACGGGCGATGTCGTCGTAAACTTCGACGGCAATATCGCCCCCGGAGGTGTGGCGACGGTCGGCACGTTGAACATCGCCGGCGGCCTGAC
>JANLUE010000099.1:0-8099 GCA_031363325.1 Gemmataceae bacterium | reverse complement strand
CTTCGGTCCGAGCCGATTCGAGGTCTTTCGTCAACTTGGCGACTTCAGTGCTTCGATCCGGTCCGTTGGTCGCGGCCTTCTCGTTCGGGAGCAGCCCGCCGAAGTAGGCCCCGAGGACTCCGCCCGCGCCAAGCAACAGGCCGAACACCGTGCCGCGAAGCATGTACGAACCACCGCCAGCCGAAATCGACTTGTCGTCGAACCGCGAGGGGCGGGGCAGTTCGACGAGGTCGGGCTGGCGGCGGGCTTCGAACTCGGCGGCCAGCGCCGCTTGATTGTCTTCGACCCGGCGATCGTTGAACGCCATCGAGCTACTGGTGTCGTTCGCGCGGGACGGCGGAATGTCCAGGTCGATATCGATGTCCACGTCCGAGTTGTACCCGACGTGGGCGGGGTGCGCCGCCACGGGGTCGGAGTCGAGGTCCACATCGAATCCGGAGCCCGCCCGGCTCGGTCGCGAACTCAGGTCGACGGCCGACGACTCCATTTGCTCGGCCTTGCGGCGAGCTTCTTCGATCACTTCTTCCGAAATCGCCAAGCTGCCGGAGTCGGTCAGACTTGGCGGGCCGCCCACTTCGCTGTAGAGGTCCACGACCACGTCTTGCCCGGACCGCGACTCGGGCACGATCTCGCCCAGGTCGTCGTCGGGGTCGGCCAACCAACTCGGGGTCTTCGGCCTGTCGAAGCTCGACGGTGGGACTTCGATCGATTCGTGCGTGGACTTGACGCCGCTCCAACCGCCGACGTGCATCGTCGGGGAACTCGGTGCCTGGACCTGGCCGAACTCGAGGATGTCGCTGCCCGGGCGGGAGGCCATCGATGCACCTCCGTCGTTGAGCAACACGTCGAGGATGGACGAACGGCCTTCGCCGCCGTCGGCTGGCAACGCATCGGCGAGTCGGGCCGACGATTCGCCGTCGCCGGCCGAAACGGCGAACGGAACTTCCTCGTCGGCGAAGCGAACGGGCGGCAAGTCCATCGCGGAGCCGGGTGGCAAAACGTTGCCGGCATCCGAGGACGGGAAGAGCACATCGAACGCCACGCCCGAGTTGGACTGCGAGGCGGGTGGCCCGAGCGGCGTGAACGCGCCGAGGTCGAGTTCCGGGTCGCTGTCCGGAAAGGCCGGCGGGACGAAGGCGGGCATTTCCGCTTCGGGAATCTCGAAGTCCGAGTCCGAATCGTAAGCGCCCTTTTTGTTCTTGAACTGGGCGAGCAAGTCGCGGTCGGACGGCGCGTCCACGACCGGGGGATCCATTCGCCCCGACTTCTCGCCGACTCCGCGCTGGCGGCGAATGACTTCCGTCCAGGAAGTCAGCGAATTGCTGCTCGCCGGGTCCGGTATGCCGGCCAGGGGGATCGATCCAGACGATCCGCCGTCGTGCATCAATGGGCCGAGGTCGATCTCGGCCTCGGAGCCGAATTCGACGATCGGCAACAGGTCCTTGACCGGATCGGTCTTCGACTTGTCTTGGTCGGGCGACTTGGGGTCGTTCGCGGACATGCGGGGTCACTCTCGATGAATGCGGACGGACTCGGCCTGGAGAGGTCGAACTATCTTCTCGGATGGCGGCAAGATGAGCAACGGAATTTCGGGCATTACCGACAGAATGCGGCGAACCGAGACGGAATAATTTACAACACCCGCGGAGCAATGTCGGCGGGTGTTCCGATTGTAACGATCGTGTCGATTGGGCGGCCGGAGGAACCGTTCGTCACGATTTCCGGTTGTCCCACCATCGCTTCCATTCCAGGAACGCCCGACTCCGGTCGGCCTCCGACGCGCCGGCCTTCGGGCCAAAGTCCTGGCCGGACAGTTCCTTCAGGGCCGCGTGCGCCGACGTGTGGACGATCGGCTCGCTGTCGGCGATCAGTCGAATCAGCGATTCCGCGAAGTCCCCCAGTCGGTCGGCCCCCTTGCTCGCCGTCGCGTGGGCGGCGGCCGCGCGCAACTCCTTGTTCCGGTCCTTCATGAAGCCGTTCAACGTGTTGGACGTCATTCGCGTGAACCGTTGCGCGAGCGCCTGGCGGATCGGAGTCTTGGCGTCGCCATCGACTCGCTCAATCGCCTCGACGAGCGCGTCCGTGTAATCGGTTCCCTTCGCGTCGCGATAGGCTTCGATGAGCTTGGTTCGCTCGGCCCCCTTGGCCGCGACGAGCGCGGCCGTGAGCTTGCTCATCTCGTCGACGGGCTTCGGCTTGGTCGTACCGACCTCGGGCTTTTTGCTGCCGGGGTCCGTTTTGCCGAGCAACGAATCGAGGTCGTTGCCGCGCACGAGCTTCGATGTCCCCGGATCGCGAACTTTGCCCTTCAGGCTGGTCGTCAAGTCTTCCGCGAGGTTCGCTTTGCAAAGGAACAGGAGCGCGAAGGCGGTCGCGGTGTCGCGGCCCGGCACGTGGCCACTGCCGCATTGCCACGAGCCATCGCGTTGTTGCGAGCGCATCAGTAACTTCGAGCCCCAGTCGTACCAATCGATCTTGCCGATGGTCTGGAGGCCGTACACCATGGCGACGCGTTCGAGCGACCACAGGAAGTACAGATTGTTGCTGAGGTTGTTCTGCTCGAAGCCGCCGCCCGCGCCGCGTTGATCGGCGGCCGTCGCGATGAATTGGCCAACGTATTTAAGTCCCAGTGAGACCTTTGGGTCGTCCGCCGCTTTGGCGGTGTTGTCGGCACCGAAGCCCATCGCCAGACCCATGAGGCCGGCACACGTCATCTGCGGGCTCGCGAGTCCGCCCGCGCCGGTATAGCCCCAGCCGCCATCGGCCGCCTGGCAATCGCGATAGTGTTTGTCGAGCAACTTCAGCGCGTTACCAACCGGCACATGGTGGCGGCGTCCGACCCAAAGTCCAACGGTCGCGAACTGTGTGTTGGAATGGTCGGCGTTCATTCCCGATGCGAAGCCGTTACCGGCCCCGCCGATTTGATTCAGATATTTCTCGAGCGCGGGGTGCAGCCCCTCTTTCTTGGGTTCTTCCTTCGGCTCCGGAGGGGGGTCCTTCTTGGCCGGCGGATTCTTGGGATCCAAGTCTTCGCGCGGCTTGCCATCGTCCTTCTTCGGCCGACCGGCACCCGGTGGCGTGACGAGTCGAGTGTTACCGAGTTCCGCCTGGAGTTGCCGCTCTTCGACGGCGTCCAACTTCAAGCCGTCGCAGGAATACGACCACGCGCCGCCCGAAGTCTGGCCGCTCATCAAGCGGAGGGTCATGAACTGGATCATCGGCTGATCTTCCTTGTAGCCGAGTCGATCGAAGAACATGATCAGGAGCGAAAGTTCGTAGGTCGATCGCGTGATGAAGACCGAGGCCCGAGCGGTCTTGGCGATGTTCTGGACCGCCGCGTCGTTCGCCGGCAAGCCCGTCTCGAGGAGTGCCAGCCCGCACAGCGCCGGCGAACCGATCCCCGTTCCGCCCGTGATCCCGGCCGCGATCGCCGCGAAGCCAGGCGGCCCACCGAGTCCGTTTGGCCCCGGCCCGCCCGGCCCGTACACGAACCTCAGAAACGCCTGTCCGCCCTTGATGGAAGTCTTGACGGGGTCTCTCGGGTCCTTGTCCTTCGGGTCGGCCGCCCGGGCCGAGCCGGCCAGGCCGACGACCGCGGCCAAGGCCATGAGGATGCGCGGAGACATGCTGAGCGTCCTTCCGAGCTTTGGGCAGAAAGCGTCACTAGGGAGGATACCGCCCGAACGAGCCGAACGCCAGAGATAAGTCGGCGCGATCGGCCCTGCGCGCCGAGTATTTTCCAGCGACCCCGTTGCACCCGGGGGCCGGTTTGGGGTACGATCACTCTACCGATCCACGTCTGGAGTCGATTCATGTCCACAAACGCCGCCCCGCCCGCACCCAAGGGAGCGCCCGGCCCGATCGCCCCGCCTGAGGAACAGTTCTGGGAAAAGTACTCGCCGCACTACGAGTTCCCGCTCTCGAGCGTCGGCTCGCTGTTCCTGCACGTTGGCGGGCTCGTGGTCTTCCTGCTCGCGCTCTGGCTGCTTTCGAAGCTGACGACCTCGGACTCAACGGCCCTGCCAATCCGAGTGATGAGTGTTTCCGGGGACGCGGATGGCCCTGGAAAAGAAGGTGGGGAAGGTGGGTCGCCCACGGAGAACGTCGAGAATCCGCTCCCGATGGCCCGGAATATTCCCGACGCCGACCTCGACAAGGTCAAGGAAGAGTTCAAGGACATCGTGCCCAAGATTCCGCAACAAGAGGACTCGCCTCAACTGGCCGACCTGAAGAACCTCGAAGCGCTCGCCAAACTGAGCGAAGATATTCGCAATCAACTGGCGAAGGGCTCGGGCGGGCAGAAAGGGAGTGGCGAAAATAACGGCAAAGGCACGAGCCCGGAAAAGGGCACAGGGTCGGGCGGCAAGGGCGATGCGTCTTCCTCGGCCAATCGGTCCGTGCGCTGGGTGCTCGAATTTCGCACGCAGAGCGGCAAGGACTATCTGGAACAATTGGCCGCCATGAAGGCGACGCTCGTCATCACGCACCCGGACGGCACGCACAAGGCCTACACGAATCTGAACGCCCCGAAGACAATCCCGTTCAAGCGCGAAGAACTCCCTGACCTCTTCTTCGTCGACGACTCGGCCGACTCTGCCAGCAAAATCGCTCGCGAACTCGGGCTCGACTTCAGCCCCAAGTCGTTCATCGCTTTCTTCCCCAAGGACATCGAAGAGGAACTCGCCCGCAAGGAACGGATCTTCCGCGACCGCAAGGAGAGCGAGATTTTCGAAACGACCTTCAAGATCCTGATCCGCGACGGCCAACCTTCGATCACCGTGACCGACCAGAAGACCGTGCGGCGGTAGCGATTGGCCGCGCTGACGAACCTCAACGAGCTTCGAACCCAGTCGTTGCTGGCCCTACGATATCGGAATGGCCAAGTCCCGCGCGATCCTCCGAGCGACCTGTCTCTTCGCGTTGATCGCATCTTCCCTGCACGCCCAGGATCGGCCCGCGGACAACGCGACGGCCGCCCGGATCGCCGATGGCGTCGAGAAGGTTCAGGCGGGCAAGTTGCTCGAGGCCGTTGAACAATTCCAACGCGTGCTCGATACGGCCGGCGACGAACTCGTGCCAGTCGGCAAACACCATCTGGTGCCGGCCCGCTGGGTGGCGCACGGGCATCTCGCCCGTCTGCCGGCCGAGGGCCTGAAGCTCTATCGGCAGCGGATCGATGGACAGGCGGCGAAACGATTGGCGGACGCCAGGAAAGTTCGCGACGATGCCGAACTCCAACGCCTGTTGGCTGACATGTTCGCGAGCAAGGCCGGCGAGGAGGCGATCCTCGAACTCGCCCGTCGAGCCTTCGAACGGGGCGACTTCGACGCGGCCGAACATTGGTGGCGGTTGCTTCTGCCGAGCGATGAGTCCTATCTGCGGTACCCGAGCCCGAGCACACCCGTCGCGGCCGTTCAGGCCCGCTTGATCCTCGTAAAGTTGTTCACCGGCGACCGTGCGGAAGCTACGACCGAACTCAAGGCTTTTCGAGAAACGCATACGAACGCGACCGGGTTGCTCGCCAGCAAGACTGGGAAATATGTCGATACGCTGGCCGAATTGCTCGCGAACCCGGCCCTGACAACGTTGCCCCACCCGCCCGACGAATCCGGGTGGCCGACGTTCGCGGGATGGCCAGCTCGGACCGGTTCGCTTCGAACGAAGTTGCCCTACTTCTGGCCCGATACGCCCACCTGGAAGAAGCCCCTGCCGTGGAACGTCGGCGGGCGTTTTGAAGTGCCGCCGCCCGACCGAATGCACCCCAAGACGCTGGCCTTCCATCCGATCGTGATCGATGGCCAGATCTATTTGGCCGATGGCGCGCGGGTCTATTCGTTCGACTCGATGACGGGCGAACGCGCGTTGGCGGCCTGGCCGAAGGACGGCGAGGACGCCATGGTCCCGACCCGTCACGACGTTCGCTACACGTTGACCGAAGCCGACGGCATCCTGTACGCCCGCTTCGGCCCGTCGGCGCTGAAGACGGCCGATTCCGGGCCGCCGGCCAGTTACATCGCGGCGTTAGGCAAGAAGGCCGCAGGTGCGGAACGCGAACAATTGTGGCGATTGAGTCCACCGGCGGTCGAGGGTTTGACGACGCACTTCGAGGGTGCCCCGGCCGTGCGCGATGGCCGACTCTACGCCGCGTTCTGGCGCCAGTCCGGCGGCGAAGCGATGGCCGGCCTCGCGTGCTATCGACTCGAAGATGCGAAATCCGCTCCTGAGCTGTCGTGGCAGCGCATCGTCGGCAAAGCGGGAGCCGAGCCGAATGGCGAAACTCGTTACCGGCACGCACTGGTCACGCTCTCCGGGCCAAACGTGGTCTATTGCGCGGACGGCGGAACCGTGATCGCGCTCGACGCCGAGACGGGCCGGCCGGCATGGGAATACCGCTACCCGAGGAACGAACGGGCCAGCCTGCCGCGCCAACGCGACTTGTGCCCGCCCCTGGCCGACGGGGGTCGAATCTATGCCGCCCCTGCCGATGCCGATCGACTATTGTGCCTCGATGCGTTCACCGGCGAACTCATCTGGGAACGCGAGGGCGTCGAGGTCGTCCACATGTTAGGCGTCGCCCGGGGTCGGTTGATCGCGACGATCGGCGGGCAGGTGAAAGGCATTCGCGGCTTCAACCTGCGGACCGGGGCCGATTCCGGCGCGAACGGCTGGACGATTCACGACGATGGCGGGGAACAAACCTTCGGCCGGGGCCTCGTGACCGAAGAAGCCGTCGTCTGGCCCACGAAGCACGGCCTGCACTTCCTGCACCCGGCCGACGGTACGCCGTTGCGCTCGCCGATCCGCGAACCGTTCGGCAACTTGTGCTACGCGGACGGCGTGCTCGTCGTCACGACCTCAACGGAGATCTGGGGGTTCGTGACGGAAGCGAAACAACTCGGCGAACGCCGCAAGTCCGCGATCGCTGATCCCGCGAGCCCCGCCAAACAAGCGAAACTCGCCCAGTCGCTGATCGACGCGGGCCTGACACTCGAAGCCGAATCGGTCATCGCGAAGTCCGGCGACATGGCAGATCGACTGCGCTGGCTCCTCGCCGAACGCGTCGTCCGCGTGGGCGTGGGCGAGGGCGACAAGCCGAAGGCACTCGGGCTGTATCAGACACTGGCGGACGGCAAGTCGATCTACGCCCCCGCAGCCGCCGTGCGACTGGCCGAGTTGTGTGAGGACAAGGGGAAGGTGAGGGAGGCGTGGTACAATGCATTCGCCAAGGGAGGGACGATCCGTGATGAGTTTGGGGCACCGTGGCCGACGCGGACCTATGCCGAGACGCGATCGCCCGAAATGTTGATTATGCGCGCGTCGGCAGTTGCTGGGTCGAGTGACGAGTCGTTGTACTCTCTATTGGGGGAGCCGACTCCGAACGGTCCCTTTAGCGTGCAAGATGGACGGTGCTTGAACGATTCGAGTCTGCGCATACTTTGTGCGAGTAAACGCGGCATCGTAGCACAAGGTAAGAGACTAGTCTGCGTACCCGATCACATTGAGACGTCGACCGAACAGAGGTTTAGTCGAGGAACTCCATACGGTTTGAAGGCAAGTGGATTCTATCTCAACGGTGGCTATGGATCGATCGTGTTTTCGAATGCAAATCTGATTGTAAATAGCTCGGTATCAGGTCACAAGCTATTCGAGATCGATCTCGAAACTCATTCACCACGTTTGACGCCCCTGGATCGTCAGAACTTCGACTCGACCACGGGAATTCGAGCGGCGGTACGAGACATTCGTATTCGGGAGTGGTCGATTTCTTATGTCGTGGACGACCGTGTGATTGTGGAAGTTAATCCACACGGTGGCTTTGGATGGTCAAAGCTCATTGCGCCTCACTCAACGGCACGAATCGTAGACCACACCGGGTGTAAATTGGTGCAATTCGAGAATGGGCAACTGACCCTTGTTGACGGCGACGATCGAGCGACGACTGTCCATGGCGCTGCCGCTCCGTGGACTCAATCTCCTGAACAAATCGGACTTGACCAACTTGTTGTCGGCGATGGAAACTCACTCGCGCAAATCGACCTAAAAACTCGACGCATTGTCGCTCGCCAAGAATTCGCACATCCGGAGAGTCTCGTCGGCAC
>JANLUE010000033.1:0-11861 GCA_031363325.1 Gemmataceae bacterium | reverse complement strand
CGTCGAGCAGGCCGAGCACCGGGGCCAAACCTTCCGCGTACCCGAGGATCGCCGACAGTGCGAGCAGTTGGCCAACCGACCATTCGTCGTGGCGACTGAGCCCGATCGCGGTGAGCAGCGCTCGACCCGAGGGGGGCAGGTCCTTGAGACGACGATCGACGACGGGTGCGTTCGGAAGGGCCTCGACGGCGCGATCGATCAGTTCGTCGGCCGGCCACTGCGAACGCGGCTTGAAGAGCCGGCCGGCGACCGCGCGGAGGAGAGTTTCATCGTACCGGGCGAGGGTCGCGCGGACGGTCGCGACCCAGTTGGCGGGAGCAGATTCCATTCTGAATACAGTACGGATCAACCCGCGCGGCCGACCACCTGAGGCGTGTGCCCCATGCGCCGAAGTTCGTCGAGCACCGCCTCGACCCGCCCCGGCCGGACGAGCAAAGCCCGCTCGGAGAGCCGGCCAACCACGTCCTGAGCGAGCTTCTTGCGCGCGAGTAGTTCTTCGGCCAGCAGGCCGTCCTCGGTCAACACGAGACAGACGCGGCGATGCAACTTCACGGGCAAACGGACGGCGGGTGGTTCGGACATTGGGGAATTGTAGAGAGCCTCGGTTCGTCGGCGGTGGATCTCGGAAAGCGGCTGAAATGGAAGCCCACTCCGTAACCGCGTGTTGCAACCGGGCGCAACCGCCGTTACACTTCCCCTACCGCACGAACGCCAACTTTCCCCGAGGCACCGATGCCTTCCGCTCGAATAATCTTCGCACTCTTCGCAATGGTCCCCGTCGCGTCGGCCCAGACGTTCGTGGACGAGTGGTCGCTCGACACCAAGCAGCACGTGTTCTCGATCGCGATTTCCCCCGATGGCAAGATGCTCGCGGCCGGGAACGACAACATCCACCTCTACGACCTTACCGGCGCTCAGCCCCGACAGATTACGGTCATCGAATCGCAAGTCTTCGTCGGCGTCCGAGGGCTCATGTTCTCTCCGGACAGCAAGCGAATCGCCTTCGGCGGCTCGGACCGGGGGGTACATCTTTGGACCGTGGACGGCGAGCCGAAGGAACTGTCCGTGGGCAAGTCACACGCGGGCGACACGGTGACCATGGCCTTCTCGCGCGACGGCAAGCTGCTGGCAAGCGGCTCGAACGACAAGACGGTGATCCTCTGGAACGTCGGCGAGACTGGGAAGCTGACGGAGAACCTGATCATCAAGCAACCCGACAAGTACGACGGCCAGATTCGGGCGGTCGCGTTCATGGGCACGAACAAACTGATCACGGCGAACCACGATGGCGTCATCCGCTTGCTGGCCCTCACGAAAGACGGCAAGTACAAGCAGGAGAAAATCGACAAGCTAAGGGACGTGAGCCGCGAACCGTCACTGGCCGTCCGCTCGGACGGCAAGACGTTCGCGATCACCAACAAAAACTCGATCGGACTCGGCGGTGGGCTCCAGGGCGTTTACACCGGCCACGACAAGGAAGTGTCGGGCCTCGCCTTCTCGCCCGACGATTCCGTACTGGCCTCGTGCGGACAGGATGGCCGAATCTGCCTGTTCGCCGGGGTCGCGACCACACCGCGAACGTCGAAGGAGCGACCCGACCAACTGACGTGCATCGCCTTCCCGGCGTACTCCACCGAGGTCAAGCCCGCCAAGGAGACGTTCCTCGCGGCCGGCGCGAACACCGGAAAAGTGTTCGTCTACAAAGTGTCGCTGCCGGACGCGAAGAAGAAGTGAACTGGTGCCGACGGACTCGCGTGCGCGACAGTCGGGCCGCCAGCGCGAGTCGTAAGATGGCCGTGCCACGCTTCGGAACCCGTATGAACGGCCGACTCTTCACCAGCCCCGACCCCGACGCCGCCCGGGCCGCGTTTGCCGCCAAGCCGCGTGGCCTCGTCGACAAGCGCTGTTCCGTCGCCGAGGCGGTCGCACGGCACGTGCGGGACGGCAACTATCTCGCGATCGGCGGCTTCGGTTGCGACCGTTTGCCAACGGCGTTCGTTCACGAAGTTCTTCGGCAAAAAAAGCGGAACCTCGGCTTCGCGGGGCACACGGCCACGCACGATTTCCAGTTGCTGTGCGCCGGCAATCTCACCGATCGCGGCCAGACGCTGGCGCGCGTGGACATCGCCTATATCGTCGGCCTCGAAGCGCGGGGCTTGTCGCCGCATGCCCGGCGGGTCATGGAGTCGGGCACGGTCGAAGTGTGCGAGTGGACGAACTACGCGCTCGCCGCTCGACTGCAAGCCGCGGCGATGGGCGTGCCCTTCCTGCCGGCCCGCGACATGCTCGGGACCGACACGTTGGCCGAAAGCGCGGCGAAGATCATTCGCTGTCCCTTCACCAACCTGGAACTCGTCGCGGTGCCAGCCCTCTATCCGGACGTGGCCGCGATCCACGTTCACGAAGCGGACATCTACGGCAACTGCCGCATTCGCGGCGTCTCGGTCGCCGACATCGAACTCGCCCGGGCGGCCAAGCGCGTCGTCATCACGTGTGAACGCCTGATCCCGACCGACGAGTTCCGCCGCGACCCGCATCTGACGGTCATCCCGTTCCTGTGCGTCGATTGCGTGTGCGAGGTGCCGTTCGGCAGTTATCCCGGCAACATGGCCGGCGAATACTACTCGGACGAAGCGCACCTGCGCGCCTGGCTCGCCGCCGAGCGCGACCTCGTGGCGTACAAACGGTTCTTGAATGAATACCTGTTCGATGTCGAGGACTTCGACGCGTACCTGTTGAAGTGTGGCGGCCTCGCCCGAATGCGCGAACTCCGCGCGGAAGAGTTCCTGCTGGGGCGCTGAACGATCAGCCTCCTTTCGCCGCGCTCTTCCGGGTTTTCGTCCCGAGCAATTCGATCACCTGCGCATCGGTCGTTTGTTCGAAGTCGACATAGAAATCGCCGACCGCGTGAAATGGGTCGGGCTCCTCGGCGCAGACGAGTTCGTCCGCATCCTTGGCGAGCTTACGACAGTTTCGTTTGGATCCGACTGGGACGGCGACGGTCACGCGCGCGGGTTGGAGCTTGCGAATCGCCTCGATCGCGGCCCGCATCGTCGAGCCGGTCGCCAGGCCATCGTCCACGAGAATCACGTTTCGTCGGCGAACTTTGAGCTGCGGTCGGCCGGCTCGATACAGGGACTCGCGTCGCACCAACTCGAGCCCTTCGATCTCGGCGATCACCTCGATCTCGGCCGGCGTGACGGCGAACTCGCAGATCATCTCCGGGTTCAACACGCGGACCCCGCCGCTCGCGATCGCGCCGATCGCCAGCTCCGGTCGACCCGGCGCCCCGAGCTTCCGCACCAGGAACACATCGAGCGCGACTCCAAGGGCCTTCGCCACCTCGAATCCGACCGGCACGCCGCCACGGGGCAGGGCCAGTACGATTGAGTATTTGCGTCTGGGCAATTCGAGCAGTTTGGCGGCCAAATGTCGGCCGGCGGCTCGGCGATCGACGAACAGCATGATGGACCCACGCGCACGAATGGCCAACGTCAGAGTAGGCGAATCCGACCGTTGCCGCGCGATTGGCGAGCTACGCCAACGCTTCCGCAATCGCCGACGCCTTCGGGTCGCCGATCGGAATCGGGCGATCGTTCGGGTAAAAGTTTTTGGACGGGTCGGCACCGACGGCGCGGAAGTACGTGTGGAACAGATGCCCGCCGTTCACTTCTCGATCCGTGACGGCCGTCCCGTTCTGGTTCGTCTTGCCGATGACCGCCCCGCCTTTGAGCCCGCAGCCGGCCAGCGCGACCGACCAGGCCTTCGACCAGTGATCGCGGCCGTATCGTTCGTTGATTCGCGGCGTTCGGCCGAATTCCGAGATCACGACGACCAAGGTGCCTTCGAGCATTCCCCGGTCGGCGAGGTCGTTCAGGAACATGGCGAAGGGTCGATCGAACTCGCCGAGTTGTTCGATGTGGAAGTCGAAATTTTCGTGGTGCGTGTCGTAGTTTGTGTGCGAGACGCGAACGAAGGTCACGCCGTTTTCGAGCAATCGCCGCGCGAGCAACAAGTGTCGGCCAAAGTCGTGTCGGCCATATCGGTCGGCGAGCTTCGGGTCCTCGGCACCGATTGAAAGCACGTCGCCGCGGGCGATAAACTTGGCGGCCTGATCATACGACTCGGTGTAGGCTTCGGTCTGGGCCGTTCGACGCGATTGCGTGAACCGGGCGTTCAGTTTTTGGCGAAGGGCTTCACGTTGGCGATCGGCGTCGGTCGTCAGGGCGGCCGGGCGAATCAAATCGGCGGGCGGCTTGCCGTCGGCGAGCGTCACCGACGCATAGCGCGGCCCCAGGAACGCGGCGTCCTGTTTGTTGAAGCCGCTACCCCCGCCGGGTGTGATTTGAATGTGCCCCGGCAGGTCTTCCTTGCCGGTCCCGAGCAAGCGGGCGGCGACCGCGCCGAGGTGGGGGTATTCGATGCCGGGCTCGGTTCGGCGGCCGGTCAGCATGATGTAGGCGCCGCGTCCGTGTTCATCCTCGGCCGTATTCACGCCGCGAACCAGGACCATGCGATGCATTTGCTTCGCGGTCTCGGGCAACAATTCGCAGATATGCACTCCCGGCACCGAAGTCGGAATCGCCTTGAACGGCCCGCCGGTATCGGTTCCCGGCTTCGGGTCCCAGGTCTCGAGTTGACTGACGCCGCCACTCAGGAAGATGGCGCAGACGCGCTTCTGCGACCTGGCGAACTCCTTCGCGGCCAACGGATTGGCGAACGCCCCGAATCCAAGGGCCGCGCCGGCACCGGTGAGAAACGTTCGGCGCGAGAGGGCATGATCGGTCGTTTCACACGCGTATTCGCAGGGCTGCATTGCGCAACTCCCATCGATCGAGAACTCAGTTCGGCGGAAAGCCGGGAGGCGGGAAGGAACAATTGCGAAGCAGTCGTCCCCCTCCTCTTCATACACGAATGATCGACCATTGTCGCGGGGAGTTTGCGTGTCTCCCCGCGGGCGTCGTCCCTCCAGGTTTCAAACGGATTCGGGTTTCGTACGGAGGCTTGGAAGACGAGTGTGAAAGTTCTCGCGGAATTGGCGAATAGTGTGGAAAGTGTCGCGTCCATTGGTTAATGTTTTTTGGTTGTCACATTTGGCCCGCGCCCTTGGGTTATTACTCATGCCCACGCCCCGCCCCGACTCGGTTGGTACCTTGCGCCTACTCGAACTCGCCGCGACCGGCGATCCGGCGGCCGGTGCGTCGCTCCTCGCCGCACAACGGCCATTGATGCGACGCTTCATCGACGTTTACATCGACCCGGGTCTCCGTTCGCGGGTCGATGCGTCCGACATCGTGCAAGACGCTCAGCTGGCGATGAGCCAAAGATTGCCCGACTACCTGTCGCGTCGCCCGATGCCGTTTCATCTGTGGGCGCGCAAGACCGCCTACGAGCGCATGATCAACGCCCGGGCGCACCACCGGGCAGCGATGCGCGACGTGAGTCGCGAGGTCCGAATGACGGACAAGTCGTCGCAACTGCTGGCGAAGCACTTCGCGACGGGCGAACCCTCGCCGAGCAGCGTGGCCGTCCAGCGTGAACTGGCCGCTCAGGCCAACGATGCGATCGCCCTCCTGCCGGCCGCCGACCGCGAGATCATGTTGCTCCGCCACGTGAGCGACTTGCCGTACGGAGAAGTCGCACTGGTGTTGAACATCACCGAGGCGGCCGCGCGCCAGCGATACGGCCGAGCTTTGATGCGCTGGCGTCGGGCGTTCGAGGCGATTAGCAAGTGAGCCGTGGGACAGATTTCCAACCTGTCCGAAGTTCCGCACAGGTTGAAAACCTGTGCCACGTGGCTTGTGGGACAGGTTTCCAGCCTGTCGCATGCGCCATCGACGCGCTCCGCGGCTCCGGACAGGTTGGAAACCTGTCCCACGTGGAACAGGTTTTTAACCTGTTCGGTGCGCTCCGCGGCTCCCGCACAGGTTGAAAACCTGTGCCACCACACACCACGGCCCGCCATGACCGACTCCGTCTCCGATCTCGATCCGGAACTGGCCGATCGCATTGCCGAGCTGGCCGACGAATTTCGCGCCCGCCAGGCGCGCGGCGAATCACCCGCTGTCGAGGCGTTCGTGGCTCAGTACCCGGAGGTGGCGAGCGAAGTTCGCGGCGTGCTCGCGATGATCGACTTGAATGGCCCGACGATCGCGCCCGATCTGTTCGAGAACGGCGTGCTCGGCGATTTCCGCATCGTCCGCGAAATCGGCCGGGGCGGCATGGGCATCGTCTACGAGGCGATTCAGATCAGCCTCGGTCGACGCGTCGCCTTGAAGGTGCTGCCGTTCGCCACGTTGATGGATCCGCGGATGTTGCAGCGGTTCAAGAACGAGGCCCAGGCGGCGGCCGCCCTCGATCACACGAACGTCGTCAAGGTTCACGCGGTCGGGCAAGAGCGCGGCGTCCATTACATCGCGATGCAGTTCATTGATGGTCAGCCACTGTCCGATCTGATTCAACGACCCAGCGAAGCGAAATTGCCGTCCGCCGCGTCCACGCTGCCCGATTCGCGCACTTCGGAGTTTTTTCGTATCGCCGCCGATCTGACCGCTCAGGGGGCCGACGGGCTCGAACACGCCCACTCGATGGGCGTCACGCACCGCGATGTCAAGCCCGCGAACCTGCTCGTCGATCCGAACGGCATGCTGTGGGTCACCGACTTCGGGCTCGCCAAGCTCGCGTCGGCCGAAGCGAACCTGACGATGACCGGAGATGTGTTCGGCACACTGCGCTACATGTCGCCGGAACAGGCGCTCGCCAAACACGGGCTCGTCGATGCCCGCACCGACGTCTATGCGCTCGGCGCGACGCTCTATGAAATGATCACGGGTCGGCCGGCCATCGATGGCGTCGATCGAAGCGAAATCCTGCGCGCGATCACGGACGCGGACCCGATTCCGCCGCGACGCTTGAATCGGGCCGTGCCGCGCGACCTGGAAAAGGTCGTGATGAAATGCCTCCACAAAAACCCAATGGATCGCTATCCGAGCGCCAAGGAACTCGCGGACGACCTGCGTCGATTCCGCCGCGGCGAAGTCGTTCGCGCTCGACCCATCAGTTCGTTCCGGACGGCGACGCGCTGGGCGCGACGTCGGCCCGCGCCCCTGGTGGCCGGGTTGCTCGCGCTGGCGATCCTGATCGCCGGCCCGATCGTGGCCATTCGCCATGAGGCCTTCAAGGAGGTGATCGAAGAACGCGAAAAGTCGGAGCGATCGGCTCACGAGTTAGCCTACGTTCGCGAAGCGGCGGCTTTGACGGAGTCGATCCGCCGCGAGAACGTGGAACACACCCCCGGCTGGACGACGCGGAACAAGGCGGCCTTACGTCGACTGACCGAAGTCGAAGGCGATCACCTCGACCGCGTCGAGTTCCGCCACGACCTGGCGACGACCCTCGCTGGCGGCGAATGGCACGAAGTGGCGCGACTGATGCCGGACGCACTGGCAGACTCGGGGGTGTTTTCGCCCGACGGCAAGACGTTGGCATTGGTGGGAAGTCAGGTCGATGACAATCTCAGGGGCCCGTTGATCTTGGTTGATGTCAAGACGTGGAAGATCGAGCGCGAGTTCGTGTTCGAGGGGCATGCGCTGGAAAAGCTCCCGGGCGATGCAAGACCGTTACTGGAAGGTGCCCGATCGCTCGCCTGGTCGCCCGACAACAGGTTCATTTACGTCGGACTTCGAAGCGGTTATCTCACGTGCTTCGACCGATCCGCTCCGGGGCATTCCGCAGTCGCATCGATGCGATGCTTCGACGCGGGTGGCGAAGTCAAGAGTGTTTACTGTTCGAATGACGGCAAACGGCTTGTTGCCGCGTCGCCGCAACTGCGGACCGCACGTTCATGGCCTCTGCCGATCAAAGATGGCGGCGAGAAGTCGTTCCTGGAGTTTCGCGCGAACGTCGATCCAAGTTATTTCGTATACCACGCGAAATTGAGCCGCTTCGATGGGCGATTGATGTTCTTCTTGAGTGGCGTCGGGGCTTGGTCTCTCAACGAAAACACACTGGAACCAAGGAACCAATCGTCTGCGAAACGGCCCGATTGGGGAATCGACGAGGGGAACGCTGAAGTTTGCACCGACGGGAGTGAGGTATTCGTCGCTTCTGGAATTGAAATCTGGCTATGCGACGCTCGACATGATTCGGCCGCGGGAAAACAAGCGAGCCAATTCGACTCGCGGCTCGGCAAGGCCAGCATCAATTGCATCGCCATCGACTCCAATCGGCGCCACGTGGCCGCGGCAATGGAAAACGACGTGATCGTTTGGGACCTTACTTCGGGCGAGATCGTCTCGCAGCTCCATCCACCGCCATTTATTGGAACGGGCTTGTCCAACGTTCGATTCAGTTCGGACGGTCGTCACCTCGTCGTTCCACATCGCCCCACCATCATCTACGAATTTCGACCGGCAACGATTGTCGAGCCCAGGGGAATGCAGGCGATGTCGATTCATTCTTTTGCCGTGGCGGACCAGTCGGGCGACCTCGCGACTTCCGCTTATGGAATCTATCGCAACCGGGGGTACTCCAGTGGCCGACTGTTTCCGCCGGTTGGTCCGATTCGGGAGTTTTTGCATGAATCCAATCGAGTCGAAAACCTGGCAATCGCGCCCGACGGTACTTTTGTTAGTTCCATGATGGGTGGCCGAACAATTATCTCGACATACTTGAAGCCGATTCGGGATGCTTGGACTCGGCCCATCGTCATCAATCAAAGTGATACACAATTAATGGCCTTCAATCGGTCCGGTCAGCATCTGTGGTTCGGTCAAGAATTGACGCTCCGACGCAGCGGCTGGAATTCGAATCGAATTGAATGCCAGCGCGACGTGCCCCGGAACGACCGCGGCATCCATCAGATTCGAGCCGTGGCGGCCGGCGCCAAATACGTCCTTGCCGCCAATCGCGATGGCTGCCTGGACTTGCACGACGAAGAGACGGCCGAGTGGTTGCGGTCGTTCGAAGTCTCCAAGCAAAGCCTGTTTGCCGTCGCCCTGAGTCGCGACGAGACTTTGGCCGTTACCGGCGCTCTCGATGGTGAGGTCTCGATCCTCACGCTCCCCGACGGTCCCGAAGTCGCCCGCTTGAAAGCGCACGTTGGCCAGGTCAACAGTGTCGCGATCAGCCCGGACAATCGACTCCTCGCGACTGCCGGGGCCGACGGTCGACTGCGCTTGTGGCTCAAGTCCGCGACGACCTGGGAACCGCTGACCGACCTACCGACTGGCCGCAAGCCCGTGCGACAAATCCACCTCGATGCGGCCGGCGAGAAGCTCTACGTCCTGCTTGCCGGCGAACGTGGCGTTCGCGTCTGGGACCTCAACGAACTTCGCCGGGCCTTCGCGGAATATGGGGTTGGCTGGTGAGCGGGTTCGCCATGAGTCGCTGCGACTTTCCTCTCGACGCCCCTTACCCTTCTTGCCGCATCGCGAGAATCGAGCCCCGTTCGTATCGCCCTTGCATCTGTCGGCGACCTGCGGTACATGGCCCGCCGCGACGGACCATTCTCGGGGGGCCGGCCGTTTCCACGGCCGGAACGAGGGGTCCTTCGTTGCCGCTCGACGGGGGATGATCCATGACGCGCTGGACGCTGAGGCGCTGGAACAAATGGGTGGCCATGGTCGTCCTGTCCCTTGGGGCCGGGGCCACGACCGGGTGCATCAAGCCGCTCTACCAAACGCCCGAAACCCAGCAACTGGCGGCCTCCGTCAGCCTGCCGCAAGACCTCGAACACAATCCGAACGTCTCGGCCGCGCCCGACGTGTCCGATCACAAGGCGCCGGCCACCGTTCTCGATTCCAATCGCGCGCCCCGGCAGATGACTCTGGCCGAGGCTTTCGCCATCGCGCTCGAGCGCGGCAGCATCGGCTCGACGTTCGGCGGCAGCCTCACGAATCTCGGCACCGGCAGCGGTCGCGGGTCCGTCTTCCAGGACGACCTCGCGCCGACGATCCGACCCGGTGGAAGTTCCGACGACGCGATCCGAGCCTTCGCGTTTGATCCGGCGATCCAGTACGCGGACCTCGAAGGGGCTCTGTCGAAGTTCGACGCCCGGGCTACGACCTCGATGACCTGGCGCAAGCAAGATCAGGCCGTCGCCAATATTTTCAACAATTTCAACAATGGCGACTTCGCGGCCTTCAGCGCCGGGCTCGTCAAGCCGTTGCCTACCGGCGGTACGGCCGGCATCACCTTCGACACGAACTACAGCAAGCTTGGCTCGGCCCCGGCCGGCTTCGCGGTCATCAATCCGTCGTACACGCCTTCGGCGACGATCCAGTTCGAGCAGCCGATCCTTCGCGACGCGGGCATTGATGTGAACCAGTTGCTGGCTCAACACCCCGGCTCGACGCAGAACCCGTTCCGCGCCACGGGCGGCCGACAGGAAGGCATCTTGGTCACGCGGCTGCGCGTCGATCAGGCGAAGCATCAATTCGAACGATCGGTCAACGTCTTACTGCTCAACGTCGAATCGACGTACTGGCAACTCTACGCGGCCTACTTCGCGAAGTACGCGGCGGAGCAGGCCGTGCGTCAGGGCTACATCACCTGGGAGCAAGTGCAGCAGCTTCAGACGGCCGGCTTGCAGACCAAACAGGCCGTTGCCCAGGCGAAGGCACAGTTCGACGAGTTCCGCTCCAACTACCTGAACGCCCTGCAGCAAGTGATCGAGACGGAACGACAGTTCCGCGGCCTGCTCGGCTTGCCGCTCGAAGACGGCACACGACTCGTCCCGGCCGACGAGCCAACGCTCGCACCGTACAAGCCCGACTGGGCCAGCTCACTGGCCGAGGCGTTGAACCTGCGGCCCGAACTCCAGATCAGCCGCCAGGAGATCAAGGCGCAACAGCTCAATCTGATGTTGGCCCACAACAACGTCCGCCCGGACCTGCGGTTGTTCGCGAACTACAACATCAATTCGATCGGCAATACGATCGGTGGAGCGGGCCCGATCCCGACCATCAACGCCCAGGGTCAACAAGTTGATATCCCCGGCAACGCTTTCGCGAGCCTGGCCGACCACCGCTACAACAACTGGGCGATCGGCTTGCGGCTCGACTATCCGCTTGGCAACCGCGATGCGTTCTCGCAATTGAAGGCCGCCCAGCTCGGCCTGGCGCGAACGCACGTTTCCCTCAAGAACCAGGAGCGGAAAGCGGAACTGTTCCTCGGCTCGATCTACCAGCAACTCGTGCAGAGCCACGAGCAGATCGGCATCCAGCGGGCGCGGCGAGTCTCGCTCGGCGAGCAACTCGAAGGCCAGTACGAACGCGTCCGGATCGGCAAGGACCCGCTCATCCAGTTGCTCGACGCTCAGAATCGTTTCGCCGACTCGATCCGGGCCGAAGCCCAGTCGATCGCGAACTACAACATCGCCCTATCGGGGTGGCACTATGCCAAGGGGACGATTCAGCAGTACAGCAACGTGACGATCGCCGATGGGCCATTGCCGACGGCCGTCGCGGAACGGGCGGCCGATCACTTCAAGGCTCGATCGGCGGCGCTCAAGCTTCGCGAACGGCCAAGTGATTTGCCGCTGCCGACGGACGAACATTCGCCGGCCGTCCTGCCGGCCGATGTCGGTCAGGTGAAGTCGTTGCCGGAACTGAACCAGGTGAAACCGTCGCCCGCGAGCCCGCCAATCGGGCCATCAATGAAAGTGCCCGGCATCTCGGTCGAACCGCCGAAGTCCGGCCCGCCCGCCGAGTTGCCGATCTCGCACGTGATCCCGCCCGACCCGGCGACGGACTTACCGCCTTCAACGCCAGTGTCGAAGTATCGCAAGTGAAAACGCTGTTCGTCTACGAAGATGTGACGGCCACACGGGTGGTGGGGGTATTGGATTAGCCCACCACCCC
>JANLUE010000030.1:0-5875 GCA_031363325.1 Gemmataceae bacterium | reverse complement strand
GGTCGCCGAGCCGTTCCTGATCGAGATGGAGTCCGATCCGGAAACGCACCGCTCGGTTCGGATCATCGATCCGTCCGATGGCAATCGCATCATAACGGCCATCGAAATCTTGAGCCCGACGAACAAACGCGACGCGGTCGGGCGACGCAAGTATCGACGCCAACAGCGAGAGTTGCTGGATGCGGCGGCGAACCTGGTGGAGATCGATTTGCTGCGCGCGGGCGGCTACGTCTTGGCGGCGCCTTCCAACCAACTTCCCGAATCACACCTCGAACCGTATCGCGCGTGCGTTGTCCGCGCCACGCGGCCTTCCGTCGCCGAGGTCTATCGATTTCCCCTCCGCGAGCGGCTGCCGGCGATTCGCATTCCGCTGCGACTGACCGATCCCGACGTCTACCTCGACCTACAATCGTTGCTCGACCAGGCCTACGAGGACGGTGACTACGCCACGATCAACTATCGACGCGACCCTGACCCGCCTCTGACGGGCGAAGACGCCGAGTGGGCGGATCGACTCCTTCGCGAGAAGGGCGTTCGATAAACCATCACGATGCAACCGCTCGACGCCGATACGCTGGCCCGCATACGCGCCCTGGAACTTCGCGCCCGCCAGACCGTCGAGGGGTTCGTGACTGGTGGGCATCGGTCGCGGCAACACGGCTTCGCCGTCGAGTTCGCCCAGCACCGCGAATACGTGCCCGGCGACGATATCCGCCACATCGACTGGAAGGTCTACGGCCGCAAGGAGCGCGTCTACCTCAAGCAGTACGAACTCGAAACGAACCTCGTTTGCTGGCTGCTCGTCGACGCCAGCGAGTCGATGCGCTATGGGTCGGGTGAGATCACCAAATACGATCTCGCCACGACGGCCGCCGCGTCGATTGGCTATCTCGTCGTCCAACAAACCGATAGCGTCGGCCTCGCCACGTTCGATTCACAAGTACGGCAATTCATTCGGCCCGCCAGCCAGCCGACGCACTTGAAGGATCTCTGTCGCGTCCTCGTCGGCGGGGCGTCCACCGAGAAATCGCGGATCGGCCCGGTCCTCCACGAGGCGGCCGATCGGTTCGTCCGTCGTGGCGTCGTGGCCGTCTTCAGCGACCTGTTTGACGATCCGGCTGACGTCCTCGCGGGTTTGAAACACCTGAAATACTTGCGGCACGATGTCGTCGTGTTCCACGTGTTGGACGGGGCCGAGGTGGAGTTCCCGTTTCGACAAAGCACGCTGTTCCATGGACTGGAACAACTCCCCGACCTGCTGACCGACCCACTCGGTGTGCGCGAAGGTTACCTGGCCGAGTTCAACGCGTTCCGCAAGGAAATTCAGACGGCGTGTCGGTTGCACAACATCGATTACGTGGAACTGCGAACGGACCGCGACCTGGGCCTCGCGCTCGCGGAGTATCTGGTCCGTCGGGCTGCGCGATAGCATCGAGTGGTTGTCAATCGGTCGATTCGCAATTGTTTCCTGACGGTTGCACGCCTCCCCAACTATCCTGAAGCGGAAGCCCACTGGGAACGTTCGATGACGGTCGTTGGCATCGATCTGGGCACGACGTACTCCGCGGTCGCCACGCTGGACGACCGGGGTCAGGCCGTCACGTTGCCGAATCGCGATGGCGACATGCTCACGCCGTCCGCCGTCCTGTTGCTCGACGACAACTCGGCCGTCGTTGGCCAGGCCGCGCTCGATGTCGCTCAGGAACAACCCGACCGGGTCGCGACGCTCGTCAAACGGCGGATGGGCCTCGAGTCGCTCGGCCGAACGGTGGGCGGGCGCGAGTTTCGGCCCGAAACCATTTCCGCCGTGATCTTGCGAAAGCTCGTCCAGGACGCGGAGCTTCGGCTCGGGCCGATCGCCAAGGCGGTCATCACGGTTCCGGCGTACTTCGACGACACGCGGCGGAAGGCCACTCAAGACGCGGGCCGAATCGCCGGGCTCGATGTGCTCGACATTCTCGACGAGCCCACGGCTGCGGCCCTCTCGTATTCGTTCCAACGCGGGGCCGCCGTCCCGAGCCCGCACTCCACGCTCACCGATCGTCCGCAAACGATTCTCGTCTACGATCTCGGCGGCGGCACGTTCGACGTCACGGTTGTCAAGCTTCTGCCGAAGCGGTTCCAGGTCCTGGCGATCGAAGGCGATGTGCGGCTCGGCGGCAAGGATTGGGACGATCGAATCGTCCATCACGTGGCTGACGCGTTTCGGGCTCGATTCGGCAGCGACCCGCGCGACGACCCCCAGAGCCTAACGGTCCTTCAAACGGCGGCCGAGCGTGCCAAGCGGACGCTGAGCAAGCTCGAACAGGCGAGCGTCACGTGCAGCCACGCCGGTCAGAAATTAACCGTTCCACTGAGCCGTAAGGAATTCGAAGGCTTGACCCGCGACTTGCTGACACGCACCCGCCTAACGACGCAACAGGTTTTGAAACAAGCGAACGTGAGCTGGGATCGGATCGACCGCATCCTGCTCGTCGGCGGTTCGACGCACATGCCGATGACCGGGGCGATGTTGCGCGACCTGAGCGGCAAACCCCCCGATGATTCACTCGCCGTCAGCGAAGTGGTGGCCCGTGGTGCGGCGATCCACGCGGGCATCCTGGCCGCCAAGAACGGCGACGGGCCAAAGACCAGGCACGGCGGCTCGGCGAGCCCGCTCGCCGACGTGGTCGAAATCAGCGTGAACGCCCATAGCCTGGGTATTGAAATTCGCAAAGACGCGGAAAAAGCGAACGACGTTCTGATCGCCAAGAACACGCAACTGCCCGCGGCCGCGAGTCGCGTGTACTACACGCTCGGCGACAACCAGCAACGCGTGCGTGTCCGCGTCCTCCAGGGCGAAGCGGCCCAGGCCGACGCGTGCATCGCGGTCGGCGAATGTTGGATCGAAGACCTGCCGCCCGTCCTACCGAAAGGCTCGCCCGTCCAGGTTCGCTGTGCCGTGAACGCAAACGGCCTTATCGACGTGATGGCACTCGACATGACGACCGGCCGAATGGCCCGCGCCGAGATTCACCGCGGTAGCGGCCTGACGATCGACGAAATCGCCCGAGAGGCCGCGTGGGTACGCGGGTTGCGGATCCAGTAGCACCTTTGAACCTTCGGAATCAATGAGGCAAGCTGGCGCAGCCAACTCATTTGTCGATGACCCAGTCCGTCGGCGGGGCGGGGTACAACTTCAGGGTCGCCTTCAGGGCGTCGCCATACGTCGTCGGAAGCACATCGAAGCGATCGACCTTGATGATGCCCATCAAAATGGCGCACTTGTTCGTCTTGTGGGCGGCGAGCAGGCCTTCGCGAACCTTGGCGATCTGCGCGGCCGTCAGGCCGCCCTTGTGGTAGGCGATCACCGTTGGCGGAAACACTTCGGACTCGGCCAGCACTCGCAAGTTTTGCGAACGCCCCGGATAGAGCTTCTGATAGTACTTCCACGACGCCTGATCCGCCACGGTCACGTCCGCGTCGCCTTCGATCACTTTCTCGAAGGCGTCCTGCATGGAGGTCGCCTTGGCCGTCGAGCAGAAGGCCCCGCCCACCATGTCGTCCGCTTGCTTCTTGTCGAGGAACAGCCGGGCATGGTCACGCGTCCCGGTCGCGAGGACGAGCTTGTTCCCTTTGAGATCGCCGAGGTTGTCGGCCTTGAAATTGTGCCGAACGAGGATGAACGCCTGCAACTCGCGCGGCTTCGGCACCGAACACACAATCGCTTCGATGTCCGGGTACTTCTGCTGGGCCCACGCGAACTCGTGGCCGAGGAAGACGCCGAGTTGAATGCGGCCGGCGTCCATTTCACGGGCGATGTTCATCGCCTCGGGGTCATTGACGACTTCGCCGGCCAGACCCGTCTGCGTCTTGATCAAGTCTTTGAACGGCTGATTGGCCACGACGAGGAGCGGGGCCGGCACGTCGCGGAAGATGCTCCGCGGCACGCCGATCCGGACCGCGTCCTTGTCCCCGGCGAACGAGGCAAGTGGGGCAAGGAGGGCGAACAGCGCCGCCACCACGACGTTTCGAGACACGCGACGACTCCTCGATGGATACGAAGGTATCGGCGTTATCGGCCGGGGAAATCCACCCGGACCCCGCCAGCCGTGATCCGTTCCAGGTTCGACAGGGCCAGAATCTGCTCGAACAGGGCCTGATTCAAGTTCGCGAACGACAGGGCCGCGTTCACTTCGGTCGTCAGGATTTCTTCCTTGCGAAGCGTGCCGCCGGCCGCCTCGCGCTGACGATCGATCAGGTCGCGCGCTTCCTTGGCCGAGAACTTGAAGACCTCGACCTTCTTGCTCGCTTCGACGAACCGCGAATGGGCGACATCCGCTTCGAGGCCGACCAGGCTGCGGGCCTGGCGAGCCGCTTCATCGGCGCGGTCGGCATACGAACTCGCGATGGCCGTCCGCGTGTTCCGCTTGCCGATGAACTTGTCCGGCATCTCCGGGCCGATGGCACCCGGCTTGTAGTCCGGTTCGCGCTGGGCGGCCGGGACCGATCGGGCGTGAATGTCACCGGCGTTCGCAAACGTCGCCACGCGAATGCTGAACTTGTTCGCGTGCTGGGCGACCGCTTCGAGCCGCGTGACGTCGGCCCCGATTTGCGCGAGCAACACTTCGCCGCGGCGCGTCACCGCGTGGGTGATCACCGTGTCCCGACGCACGTTGGCCTTCACGTCCGGGAGCATCTCGTCCGCGGCGTCGACGCGAGCCAGCGGATCGAGGCCCATCGCCTCGCGTAGAGTGGCCCGTGCTCGGTCGGTGCCCGTCTCGGCCTCCAGGAGTCGGCCCTTCGCCATCCCAAGCACGCCGACCAGTTTTTGTTCCGTGTCCTTGTTGATCCCGGGGACGGCCCCTTCCTTGCTGTTCACAATCTTGCGGACCTGATCCAGATACACTTCGAGTTGGTCCACAAGGCCACGCGCCACTTTGTTTTGCTCGCGGGCGTAGACCACCCGGAAGTAACAGCTCACGACCGCGTAGGTGACTTCGTGTTCGGCCGACTGGTATTCGGCGATCGCGGCTTGAATGCCCAGGTCGGATTGTTGGCCACGCTGCTCGATGTCGGGGACGAACAGGCTCACGTGCTTCTTGACCTCGTTGAGCCCCCGCTGTTTCAATAGCGCCGCATTCATGCTCGCCTTGAGCGCGCCGAGCAAGGGATGGCGATCGCGGGCGATCGCAAGGGCCTCGGTCAACGTGTAGCGCGTGACGATCTCGGCCCCGGCATCGGCGGCCGGCTTCGGCAGGGGGATCGCGGTCGGCGCACTCGGGGCTGGCTGACCAACGGCCTTGGGGATCGCTTTGGGAGGCTCGCCGGGTTGACGCACGAGTTGGTACTGCGCGTGTGCGGCCGCCGACAACAAGGCCGCGGCACCGGCAAGGAAACTGCGGGCGGAAATGCGGCGAATCAACGTGCGCATGGCGTCCTCGTCGGTCGAATCCTTGACCCGAGCGCGCGGGATCCATCCCGTGGGCCACGCCGGACTAGACTTTGAAATCGGCGTGGCGAGCCTCGGGGCCGAAGCCCCGCCCAGGGGATTTGGGCAAACCACGGGGCCGGCCCGTCGCGATGCGCGGGGTGTAGGGGTTCTGTCGGCCTAACCCAATTCAATCGGAAAGGGCAACTTCGCGATGGAATCGGCTTGGGAGTTGTGATCGATCAACATGTCGGAGCGAGCGGTTGGTCCAGCGCACGCCGGGCCGCATCGGGTTGCCAACGGTGAACGGGCGGACGAGGTCGAGGATCGCTTGATCGAGGCTCGGACAGAGCGTCAGGACGGGAGTTCGGCCGCCCCTTTTTTCCGGGACCGGCCCGGTGGAAGGGAGACGCCATCGGCCAGTTCCTCGCGTCCACGACGAATGGCCTTCTCGTTGCAGCCAAC
>JANLUE010000007.1:0-3142 GCA_031363325.1 Gemmataceae bacterium | reverse complement strand
CAAAACCTGCGGTTGCCGCTCGGCCGCCTGACCTTGCTGTCAGGCTCCAATGCGTCGGGCAAGTCGTCGGCCCTGCAAGCATTGGTCCTTATCCATCAGACGATTCGCGAACAGGAATGGGCAACGCGGTTGCACTTGAACGGCAGCTTAGTTCAATTGGGCACAATTACGGATGTGGTCGATAAAGTGACCGGCCGGCGCTCGTTCGCGATTGGACTTCACGACGAGGACCGATCGTACGGCTGGGTGTTCGAAGCGAACGATCGTCAAGACATGTCCGCCGAAGTTGCAACCCTTCGCTTCGATCGCCAAGAAGTGCGGCGGCCATCTGCGTTGCGATACCTGTTTCCCCCGGATGTGCCACGAGAGACAGGCCAATTGGCGGATCGACTTCGACGCCTCAATTATTTGACGGCAGAACGCCTTGGGCCACGCGAGGTCTATCAACTGGCCGATCCGCAAGTCACACAGGTCATCGGTGCGCGGGGTGAAAACGCGGTCAGTCTCCTTCACTGGCGCCGGGATGATTACGTAGTTGGCGCACTGACTCAAACTGACGCCGCACCAACACTCCTTCACCAGGTTGGTAGCTGGATGAACCAGTTCTTTCCCGGCAGTTCCATTGATGTCCGGCCGGTGCCGCAGACAAACGGCGTAACACTCGGCATCCGGACTTCGCGGGCAACTGACTTTCACCGCCCCGTTCACGTTGGCTTCGGGCTCACACAGGTTTTGCCGATTCTCGTGGCCGCGCTAGTCTCCCGCCCGAATGATTTACTTGTGATTGAGAACCCAGAAGTACATCTGCACCCGGCCGGCCAGGCCCGAATGGGCGGATTTCTCGCGGAAGTTGCTGCTGTGGGCGTACAAGTTCTGCTCGAAACGCACAGCGACCATGTTCTCAATGGAATACGTCGAGCTGTTCGAAGTAAGACGATTTCGGCGGACCAAGTCGTGCTACATTTTTTCCGCGACCGCGAATCGCCGGATAGCCAAGTGATCAGCCCGACCATCGATTCGGCCGGAAACCTCGACTCCTGGCCAAGCGGTTTCTTCGACCAGTTCGACCGGGACACGAACTACTTCGCTGGCTGGGAGGATTGACGTGGACTTCCTCGTCAACGACCTCTCAATTGCCGGTCAGTTTCCAGACTTGCCCTCATTCCGACGGGCCGTCGATACCGTTATGCGAATGCGGTCGGAAATCCGTAGAGCGGGTTTTCAAGTCGTCTGCCATCGTAACTTGGCGGCGGTCCGCGTCACGCGCGATCAATTCTTGAAGGAAGCCTGCCAATGTCTGCAACAAGCGGAACGTCGAGCCTTGTTGCAGTGGCTCACAACTCAGGGACCGTTTTGGGAAGACCGTCGAGTTCACGACGCCTCGGACTGGTATGAGGTCGGCGCTACGATTGTGACGGATACCGCCATCGGTGAAGCCGCCGCACAGGCTTCTACAGGGCGACTTTGCGAGTTGGTTAGCTTTGACCCGTCCGACTGGCTCCATTCGCCAGTGATCGTGACGAGAGTTGTTTCCGAATTGGGTCGAGATCAAATTGCGATCCCAAATCATTGGGCGATTGAGACGATCAATGAATCACTGGCCCGTAATCGGATGCGACCGACGAGTTGGCAAACCGTTGCCGAGCGAGTGCGCGGCGATTGTCCTCGACTTCGAATTTCAAACAACGCTTTTTCGGCATTCGACGGCCATCCATTCGTACCGGGTGCAGCGGAGCGAATCATTGTGCTCTTTCACGTTCTGAATCAAGTCAAAGGTTGTTTCGACGAGTCAGGACAACGAACGGCCGAAGGTCATCGCCTGATCAACGAGTACTTTACTGGCGACAAAGCTTGGTTCTCGGATGAATCCGACGCCAACAAGAAAGACTTTGACAGCGATCTGACCTTCCCGCATCCCGACCGACCGGGACAGTATCTCAAATGCACTTGGCACGGAAAAGTCAAGACGTCTCAGATTCGCATACATTTTTCGTGGCCGATCCGTCCCAATTCGCCTCTTTTCGTCGTGTACGTGGGTCCCAAGATCACGAAACGCTGAATAGGACGCCGAATCTCCCTTGCCCAAATTTCGCATCGCGTTATCGTCCCGCCCATGCCGGGTACGCCCGGCCGGTCACGGAGGGAACCGCGATGGGATTGCGCGCCTGGCGAATGTGGGGAGTCTCGATCGTGTTGGTGGGCGGCCTCGCCCTGGCGAAACCGCCTATTCCACCGGAGACCGATGGCAAAGTTCCACCGCGAATCACCCAGGACCTGAATCAACCCGAACCGACATCGACCCCGCGCCTCTTGCCCGAATCGATTCGTGGCACGAGCCAGCCGACGCCTTTACCGCTCCCGACCGCCGGGCCGACGGGCGAAGTCGTCAATCGACTGTTGGGCACGTCCAAAGTTCGACGTGCGTCGGCGGTGGCTCCGGAGTCGGCCATCGACCACAAGGCCCGCCTCGCCTTCGAAACGGCCGAGGCCCATTTCGAGGCCTGCGAGTCCGCCGAGGCCGACGCGTGGTATCGGGAAGTGATCCGGCTCGCGCCGGACAGTTCCTACGCGGCCGCCGCGGCGAACCGCCTGAGTGCCTTGCTGCCGGTTCGATTCGACGAAAGTCGCGAACCGCCAATTGCCGGGAACGAACTGGACCTGTCGGCCGTCCAACTTCGTGTGCTGTGGGAAGCGGCGCGGCAATACAAGGAAGCGATCGCCAGCGGCGAACGCACGCGGATCGACGACTGTTCGCGAACACTCGAATCCGTCTTGAGGCTGACGAAGAAATAGTCGTACAAAAAATTCTCGCCCGGCCTGTTTTTTCGATTGCGTTGGTCGCTCGGACGGATTAAGATTCTTTCACCCGCCAAAGTCGCCCACTCGCCCACTCGCCCATACAGTCGCCCTCCTACCTCCCTCCCCTCCTGGGGCCCTTCGATGCTCACCTTTCTCGGACAGCGTCAGACGTTCTGCGACGGCTTGCACCGCCGCAACTTCCTCAAGGTTGGTGCCTTCGGGGCTGGCCTGAGCCTCGCCGATATGCTGCGAGCGAAAGCCACCGCCGCACCGTCGGCCAGTTCGCGGCACAAGGCCGCGATCATGATCTACTTGCCCGGCGGCCCGTCGCACATGGACATGT
>JANLUE010000006.1:0-3599 GCA_031363325.1 Gemmataceae bacterium | reverse complement strand
TCGTCTCGCAAGCCTCCCCCGGCCGTGCGAGATGGCCAAACCGACCTCCTCCCCCGGAACGGCTTGGTCGTCACGGGCAACCCATTCGGGCCACGACTTCCCCCGGTCGTCCCGACAGTCTCCCCCGACTGCGTTGGTTGTCCGTCACCTTCCCAACCCTGTCGAGATTCCTCCGAAAGTCCTTTCCCAAGCCATCCGCCTCCCCAGGCGGATGGCCTCTTTTTTTACATCACCGCGCGGCATCGATTCCCATTTGGCGGCGACTCCGCCGCACTGTTCGAGCGCGGCCGGGTCCCGGCAAACTCCAATTTCCAATCGGTATCCGGTTGATGGTTCCGGTCGTCGGCGGACGTGCGCGTACTCATTCGCCACTGTCGCAAATAATTTTCGCATTTTCAGGCAAGTTTTCGCAAGTCGGCAAAGTCGGCGCGACCGGAATGGTCGGCTCGCGCCACTGGCGAACTGGGTCGAGTGCGTCGGCAATTCCGGAGGGGCACTGTTCAACTTTGCGGGCGGTGCCGAGAGTTCCTCTCGTCCGGGTCGCAACGCGTGCGGTGACCTATCCCATCGGACCAGCCACGCGGGTTGCGACGAACGGCTTTCCGTCCTACCCTTGGAGCAACTCGGAATTCTTACGCAGCCGTTACGACCGGATCTCCCCCTCTGGACTTCTCATGCCCCCCGGTATGCGAACCTTCGTTGCCACTCTGGTGATCGGCCAGGGGCTCGCGCTTTGGTGGATGTCCGGGCAATACGTGCCCGCCACTTCGCCGGGCGCGGACCCAAAGGCCACCGGGCCGGGCGCCATGAGTTCGTTCGTCTGGTCCGCAGATCGACCGGTCGGCAAGTTCTGGGGAAACGACTCGAAGAAGGTGATCGGCTACGGCGGGCCCGGGATCGATGGCGGCAAGGCGATCGCGCTTCAATTCGACGGGCCCGGCTGGCGCGGGGCGGGGCTCAACTGGAAGGGTTGGTTCCCGGCCGACGCCTGTGACGATGTCTCCAAGTTTCGCTCGCTCGTGTTCCACGTTCGTCAAATCACGGCACTCGCCGATGCGGACCTGACCGTTCATCTGGTCGACAACAAGAACCGCAAACAGAAGAGCCCGGTCAGCAATGGTCTGTCGGTTCTGACCGTCGGCGGGCTGTCTCGCATCGATGGCGAATGGCGCAAGGTCGTGCTGCCGCTCGACAAGTTCGTCCGCAACACCGAACTCGACCTCACACGAGTTTGGGGCATCGACTTCAGCAACGCATCGGGCAAGGCCCTGGGGTTCGAGATCGATCGCATCGGCTTCTCCGACGATTGCCCACCGATTCCGAAGTTCCCGGCGGGTGAAGCCTATTCGGCCAACGCCACCGTCCGGATCGACGGGCCGACGCATCTGATCCGCGACGAAATCTACGGCGTCTGTGAACTCCCGAAGGAAAAGATCGCCCGGTACGGCATCGCGGCCGTGCGATGGGGCGGCAATCGCTCGTCGCGCTTCAACTGGAAAGAGAACGCCGACAACGCCGGCAAAGACTGGTTCTTCAAGAACGGCGGCCACAAGCTCGACGATCCGTTGAGCGGCGGTTGGCCGGCCTTCGCCCGCGAACGGCCCGGCGAATACATCACGGTCCCGACCCTGGGTTGGGTCGCCAAAGATCACGGTTCGTACGGGTTCTCCGTCAAAAAATACGGCCCGCAGCAAGTCGTTGAAATGGGCCACTCGGATGTGGGCAATGGCCAGCGCCGCGATGGCACGCTCATCGGCGACAACGAACCGGGCGATACCTCGATCGAAGCCAGTCCGAAGTTCATGGCCGAGGGCGTTTCGGCCGTCGTGCGGGCGACGGGCCGCGATCCGAGCCGCGTCTGGGCGCTCGACAACGAACCGATGCTCTGGCACGAAACGCACCGCGACGTTCGCAAGAAGCCGCTCGGCTACGACGAACTGTGGGATCGAACCGTGCGCTACGCCGAGGCGATTCGGTTGGCCGACCCGGACGCGAAGATCGCCGGCTTCTGTTCGTGGGGCTGGACCGACCTCTTCTATTCGGCCGCGGACGAAGGGGGCGACAACTACGCGTCGCTGCCGGACTTCGCCGCCCACGACCGGGTGCCGATCGCCGAGTGGTTCATTCGCAAATGCGGCGAGTACAAGAAGGCGAACGGCAAGCGGCTCATCGATGTGTTCGACTTCCACTGGTACCCGCAAGCCATGCTCGAAGGTCGTGGCCCGTATCAGGGCACGGGCATGGACCTGAAGTTCAATCAACTCCGCTTGCGAACGACCCGCGATTTATGGGACCCCGCCTATGTCAACGAGTCGTGGGTCACGCGAACCGGCGACCGCAAGCCGACGGCGCTGTTGCGTCGCATTCGCGCGTTGATCGACAAGCACAATCCGGGCATGGAAGTGTGCGTCGGCGAGTATAACTTCGGCGGCGCGGACAACATCTCGGGCGCGCTCGCGCAAGCCGAGGTGTTCGGCATCCTGGGCCGCGAGCGGGCCGACCGGGCGTTCATCTGGACGCACCCCGAGGGAACGCAGGAACTCGGCTGGACGCTGTTCCGCGACTTCGATGGCAAGGGCGGTCGCTTCGGCGAACGTTCAATGTTAACGGAGTCCGACAACCCCGACCTGGCCGTCTTCGCCGCGAAGCGAAAGGACGAAGCGACGACGATTGCCATCGTGAACAAGAACTTGACCGGAGCGTGCCGTGTGAAACTCGACGCCAGGGGCCTGAAAGGCAACGTCCGCGTCTGGCGATTCGACCAGGAGACGGAATGCAAGGTCGTCGAAGTGAAGGACGCGGTCAAGATTGTCGATGGAACGATCGAGTTGACCGTGCCGGCGGCGTCTGGAACCGTGTTGGTTGTGGAATAGAACGATCACCGTTCGTGAAGCGAAATCACATTGATATGGCTCAACGAATCGTCACGAAGTCCGTGTGGTTGAATAGCGCGTGGATCAGGTTCTCGCGTGCACGCAGCGACGGGTCCGTTGACGGGCCGTCCGCCGAGGTCGCCTTCACTTCAGTCAGGTGTTCAGCAAACAGTTTCGCTTGTCGCTTCAGGAACGCCAGTGCCGCCAGTCGTTCGGGTTCACGCGGCGTGCGGCCAAGGACCTGCTCGAAGCTGGCGGTCACGAACGCTTCGTCCGTCGCGTTCGCCACGAGTTTCTTCGCCAACACGCGGGCCAGTCGCAGGGCCAATTCGCTATTCGCCAGGGCGAGGGCCTGTTGCGGCAGGACCGACGTGCTCCGTCGATACGCGTCGCAGGGATTCGCCGCGTCGAACAAGTCGAGGAACTCGGTCCGCGTCTCGCCGTGATGGGCGAAGTACAGGCTGCGTCGCTTCGATGTCAGCCCCTGGTCCTGGGGGACTTCCGGGCCGCCGGCCATCGGGTCGAGCTCGCCCGCGGCGTGCAACAAGCTATCGCGAACGACTTCCGCCTCCATTCGCCCGGCCGGGAATCGCGCCAGGTACAGGTTGTCCGGATCGCCGGTAGACGAACCCGTTGAAGCGAGCCGATACGCCCGACTCGTGACGATCAATCGGTGCAGCGGCTTCGATTGCCAGCCGTTGTCCATAAACTCGACGGCCAGCCAAT
>JANLUE010001520.1:0-3270 GCA_031363325.1 Gemmataceae bacterium | reverse complement strand
GCGATGGCTGCGCCATCTTGCCCTGGGCTGAACATTCTCAGGCCGTTGGCCTGAAAGATACGGATGGTTGGCGGGCGTCACCCAGGGCGGCGATGGCTGCGCCATCATGCCCTGGGCTGAACAATTTCAGGCCGTTGGCCTGAAATCCCCGACCGAATCGAACGCGAAGCATGCAATTGACGAGATTGAAAATGAAACGGCTTCTGATCCTGATGTTTCTCCTCCTCGCCGCGACGCCGGCGTTTGCCCAGGTCCGCATCAAGGACGTCACCGAGATCGACGGCGCACGGTCGAACCCTCTGTACGGGTTCGGGCTTGTCGTGGGGCTCGATGGCACCGGCAGCCGGAGCGCGTTCACGCAACAGATCGCGGTCGATTTGTTGCAGAAACAGAACGTCACGACCTCGATCTTCAGCGCCGCCCCGAGCGACGCGGTCATTCGTTCAACGAGCATCTCGGCCGTCATGGTCACTGCCGAACTCGGGCCGTTCCATCGCAAGGGGAGCAAGGTCGACGTGACCGTCTCGGCCCTCGACGACGCGAAGAGCCTCCAGGGCGGTACGCTCATCATGACACCGCTTCGCGGTGCCGATGGCGCGACGTACGTTGTCTCGCAGGGGCCGGTGTCGATCGGCGGCTTCTCCGTGAGCGGCCAGGGGGCCGGGGCGGGCGCTCAGAAGAACCATCTGAACGTGGGTCGAATCGCCAACGGGGGGATGGTTGAAAAGGAAGCCCTGGGCGAAGTGTTCTGCCGAGGCAAGACGCGCTTGCTCCTGAAGAGCCCGGACTTCAACACGGCCCGACTGATGGCGAAGGCCGTCAATGAGAAATACCCCGGCTACGCCCAGGCGATTGACGGCGGGGCGGTCGGCATCGCCTTGCCGCCCGAGCGAGCGACGAACCCGGTGGCGTTCATCACGGAAGTCGGCCTGCTCGAAGTGACGCCCGACATCCCGGCCCGCGTCGTGATCAACGAACGAACGGGCACCGTAGTCGCGGGCGAAAACGTGACGATCAACGCGACGGCCATCGCACACGGCAACCTGTACCTGTTCGCCAGCGAGCCGGCCGTCGTCTCGCAACCCGCACCATTCAGCCGCGGCACGACGACCGTTGTCACTCGCCCTCAGATCGGTGCCGTCGAACAGCGACCGCAGTTGAACATCGTCCCCAAGACGACGACCGTCGGCGAGCTGGCACGAGCCTTGAACGCGCTCGGCGTCTCCCCGCGCGACCTGATCTCGATCTTCCAGGCGCTGAAACAAGCCGGCGCGTTGCACGCGGAAATTGTGCAGATGTGATTGGAGCCGGGTGGACTCGCCGAGCGTTGAGGCGAATGTTCTCACATACGATTAGCGAGCCGGCGGCCTTAGCCGCCGGTGCGAACCCGCAAAACGCGCGACCCCTTTCAGCCGAAGCAAGGACTTCATGGCCATCCCTCAAGCGATTTCGGCTCGGCCCGGACTGATGACCAGCCCCGCGGACCTCAACGGTACTAGGCTCGGAGTGCGCAAGGGCGACTCGATCGGCGAGACCGTCTCGGACTTCGAAGCGATGTTCCTGTCGCTTTTGCTGAAAGAAATGCGGCAAACGCTCGATGATGGGGGCGGCTTGTTTCCCGGCGACACCGGGGACATCCAGGGCGGGCTGTTCGATCAGTACCTGGGCAAGCACCTCGCCGACGCGGGTGGGGTCGGCCTGGCGGCCGCGCTCGAACGCCAGATGAACTCGGGCACCAATGCCAGCGGACTTCACGCCGATCGCCGAACGATGCCTGGCGCATCTCTCCGTTGAAGAAGCGGCCCTGCAGGCCGCCCGCGCCGGCCTCGTCGAACTGCACGATGCCGTTGTTCGCGGCACGATCACTGATCTGACGGCCGCCGTCGAACGGGCCGGCAAACTGGCCGACCAAACGCGTGAAGCCCGCGCCGTCCGGCTAACATTCTGCCGATCGATGGCCGACGCCCTCGATCTCTCACCGGAATCGATCACGCTCAGCGTGATCGCCAGTCGCTTGCCGGTTCCGCTCGCCGACCGAATCGCGGCCGCCCGCGATCGCCTTCAGGCCCTCTCGGCCGACCTTCGCAATCACGCGAGTCGCACGGCCTCGGTCGTTGGCCACTGTCGCACGTTCCTTCGCAAACTGTTCGCGGACCTGACGGATTCCGGGGCCGCCGCCATTCCCTACGGTCCCGGACCGCGGCCGACCGCCGCGTCCGGGGCGATTCTCGTTGCCCGGGGCTGACACCATGATTACCGCCTACGCGATCGGCACGTCTGCCCTCAACGTTGGCCAACGCGCCATCGACCTGATCGGCCAGAACCTCGCCAACGCGACCACTCCGGGCTATCACCGGCAACGCTTGAACCTCGTCAATCAGGTCGTCGGCGATTCACAGGGCGCAGGCGTCAAGATCAGCCAGTTCGTCCGCTACAACTTGCCCGGCCTGCGCTCGAGCGTCCTCAGCGCCCGCTCGGAGAGTGGCCGACTCGATGCCCGGCTCTCGGCCGAGCGTCAGGTCGAAACGGTGTTCGCGTCCGGCGAAGGTTCGCTCGACGGTCGACTCGAGAAGTTCTTCAACGAACTCGAACAACTGTCGACCCGGCCGGAAGACGCCCCCCGTCGTCGCGTGGCCGTCGATAGCGCGGTCGCGCTCGCCGATCGGTTTCGACAAATCGCGGGCGACTTGAATCAGATCGCGGGCAACGTGTTCCGCGAAGCGAACACCGTCGTCACCTCGATCAACGATCTGTCGTCGAAGATCGCCGAGCTGAACATTCGCATCGCCAAGGTCGAAGCGACGCGGACCGAACAGGCGAACGACCTGCGCGATCAACGCGATCAGCTCGTCAATCAGCTTTCGGAACTCGTGGACGTTCGTGTCACGGAGCAAGACCAGGGGATCGTCAACATCATCGGGGCGAACGCGGCCCTGGTCGTTGGTGAGACGGTGGGCCAACTCGAGACGACTTCGGACCCGGCCGGCAACCTGATCATTCGCCAGGTCGGGACCACGCAGCCATTGCGTCCGTCGAGCGGCCGGTTGGCGGGGCTCGTTGAAGAGAAGAACGTCACGCTAAAGGACTACCAGACCAAGCTCGATCAACTCGCGACGACGTTCATCGACCGGATGAACGCGATTCAATCGACCGGCTTCGGAATCGGCGGCCCGCTCGCGTTCGCTAATGGTTCGCAAGTGGTGACCAATACGGCCGCCCCGCTCGCGACCCAGAACTTGCCGATCCCAGCCCAGGCCGGCGAATTGCGCA
>JANLUE010001491.1:0-12719 GCA_031363325.1 Gemmataceae bacterium | reverse complement strand
ATGCCGAGCGGGTCGAACAGGCGTGGCTTCAAGTAGTCGAGAATCGTTTGGCCAGTCGCCTTCTGGACGGCGGCCGAGAGCATGTAGGTGGCCGGGGTGTTGTACTGGAAGTGCGAGCCCGGCTTGAACGGCACCGGGTGCCCCAGGAACGTCTTGGCCCACGATTCGTTCGGCTTGCGCGGCGGTTCGGTCTGATGCCCTGTCGACATGCGCAGCAGATCGGTCAGGCGCATCGACTTGAGGTTCGCACTCGGCTCGGCCGGCGATTCGTCGGGGAAGAACTTCAACACGGGATCGTCGGCATTCAATTTTCCATCGGCGACGGCCAAGCCGACCGCCGTTGAAGTGAAGCTTTTGCTCAGCGAGAAGAGCGAATGGCGAGTCTCGGGGGCGTACGGCGTCCACCAGCCCTCGGCGACCACCTTGCCGTGTCGGATCAGCATGAAACTGTGCAGCGAATCGATGTTCTTGTCCGCCGCCTCGACGAACGCGAGGACCGCCGGCGTCGAAACGCCCTGGGCTTCCGGGGAACTTCGCGGCAGATCGGCCGCGGAACCGGCACAGGCGGCGAGCAGTGTCATATTAACGATTGCGAATGTCTTCATGTGTGAGGCCCGGGGAAGTGGAGAGTGCTGTCTTTGTATACGGGGGCCCAACGCGTGGAGTTTCGGAGTTCATCGAGCCACTATCCTGACAATACATCCAGGAACATTCGCGTGAACGGCCCGGTCATCTTGTGCGGCCTCGGTCGAGTCGGCTGGCGGGTACTCGATTGCCTGCGCACGGCCGGCGTGCCGGTGGTCGCGATCGATACCGTGGCCGACCCGGCCGACGCTCGCCTGTTCGGCGTTCGCCTGGTGAAGGGCGATTGCCGCGACGCGGGCGTCCGCGAGGCTCAGGGCGTTCTCGTCGTCACCAGCGACGACCTGTTGAATATTTCTTGCGCGTTGATGGTCCGCCGACTCGGCCCCGATGTCCGCATCGTGTTGCGGATGTTCAATCAGAACCTGATCACTCGGCTGGGCAAGGCGGTCTCGAACGTGACGGCCCTCAGCGTGTCGGCCCTCTCGGCCCCGTTGCTCGCGCTCACGGCCACGACCGGCGATGTCCTGGCGGCCTTTCCCGTCGCCGACCGGCGTCGGCAAATCGCCGATGTCATCATCGCGCCGGAGTCCAAGCTCGTCGGCCGGGCGCTCGCCGACTTCGACGAACATCGCAAGTTCCTGTTGCTCGGCCACACCCCGGCGGCGCATGCCCCGCGACTCCTCCACGAAATTGAACCGACGGCCATCATCGAAGCGGGCGATGAACTCGTCGTCTGCGGCGAGCCGACCGACGTGCGTCGACTCCTCGAGCCGACAACCGACGACCTTTCCGATGTCTTGTGGGCCGGCCGCATTCGCCGATTCGGCCGCGTCGCCTATCGCACGTTCGCCGAGATGGACCTGGCCGTCAAAGCGTGCTCGATTGTTTTGTTGGTCGTGGTCTTGGTCGGAACGTTCACGTATACGATCGGCCTCGGCAGTGTGAGCTGGGCCGACGGGCTGTATCGAACGATCAGCGTGATTTCGACCGGGGCCGACATGGGCGGCAAGGAGTACGAGGGTTGGGGCAAAGTGTTCGTGAGCGTGTTGCGAATCTTCGGCACGTTGCTCGTCGCCGCGTTCACGGCCATCTTCACAAACTACTTGATTCGCGCTCGCCTCGGGGGTGTGTTTGAAGTTCGGCGAATTCCGGATAGCGGCCATGTGGTTGTGATTGGGCTCGGCAATGTGGGCTATCGCGTCGTCGAGGAATTGGTCCGCATGGGCGAGCGGGTCGTTGTGATTGAATCGAAGGCGGACAATTCGTTTGTGCCCGGCTGCCGACGCAAGGGCGTGCCGGTGATCGTGGGCGATGCCACGGTTCGCGAGACTTTGTTGCAGGCCCATGCGAAGGAAGCCCGGGCCGTGATCGCGGCCACGTCCGGCGACCTCGTCAATCTCGAAATCGCCTTGCTCGTCGCCGAGTTGAACGAGAAACAACGTGTCGTCGTTCGACTGGGCGATTCGGTTTTGGCCGAGACGGCCCGGACGGCGGCCGGTGTAAAGCTTGCGGTATCGCTCCCGGAACTGGCGGCGCCGGCCTTCGTCGCCGGCCTGCTCGGCGATCGTGTCCTATCGATGTTCGTCGTCCGTGGCCGAATGCTCGCCGCCGTGGAACTCGCCATCCACGCCGAGGACGAGACGCTCGTCGGCCAATCGCCCCGCGCGTTGGCGATCGACTATCGTTTGGTTCCCGTCGCCGTCCTCGGCCCGGACGGCAAGGAACGCGATGCCTCCCCCGACGACCGGCTCAAGGACGGCGACCGCTTGATCGTGGTCGCCACGGTCCCGGACCTGGAGCGCGTCTCACGTCGGGCACCGGTGCCAAAGAACTGGTCCGTCGAAGTGGTGTCCTTCCCCCTCTCGGCCCGCGAAGACTTGTTGATGCGCCTGCGAACTTTGCGCAACCTCGACTTGGCGACGGCCGAAGCGCAAGTGAACGCCCCACCCTTCGTCCTCGCCGACCACCGCACCCGTGGCCAGGCGGAAGACTTGCTCGCCGTGCTGCATCGCGAGAAAGTCGCGGCGCGCCCGTATTCCGAATAGCTGTGCGAACGCCGGATTCAGCCCGGCCAGCGCTCGAGCGCCTTGCGGCAGAAGCCGTGGAAGCCGAGGTCGATCAATTCTTGAGCCAACCGGTCGCGATCCCGGGTCGGGACCGAGGCGGCCACCTCGAGGACCAACAGGTCCGTCAACATTTCACGGCCACGTTGCAAAAGCTTCCGCACCGACGCGTCAGTGAACGGGGTGTCTGGATGGAGGCGTTCGGTCAGGTCGGTCGCCAACACGCCGGAGGTATCGTCCGGGTGATCGGCGCGGGCGCGCAGGACCGTGTGATACGGTGGCCCGCCGCCGAGTTCCGCCGCCGCGAGGCCGGCCCAGGCCCGGTCCAAGATCGCTTCGCGCCAGTGGGCCAGGAACGTCTCGTCCGCCGGCGGCTCGACATCGGATTCGGCCGCGGGTAGTTGGTCGGGATCAAATCCGCCAGCGGGAATGTGGCGAACGACCCCCGGCCGACGTCGGGCCAGGTTGATGAGCGTCGTGCGCAGATAATCGCGGAAGCGACCCCGCTCGGGTGTCGCGCGGCGAAAGTCGCCGCGCAGGAAGCGAACGGCGAACTCCTGGAACAAGTCGGCCGCGATGTCCGCGTCGCCGGTCGCGGCCGTCAGGTACTTGTAAGCGGGCTTCTGATAGCGTTCGATCAGCCCGGAGAGCAGCTTGCGGTCCTCGTCCGACTCGGCCCCATGGGCGCGGACGAGTTGCGTCCACATCGTGGAGATTTGGCTGAGCCGGTCCGTAGTCGGCGAAGCGGCCATGCCCGTTTATACCCGATGATGCGGTTCGACGAAAGTGTGTCGTTCGCGAATTCGCGCTCGGTTCCCGACTCGCGGCGAACCTCGCACTTTCCCCGAGCCCTTCGCGCGAGAGAAGTCACTTGGTCTTGAACGTCACTTCGAGTTCGCCGAAGTTGATCGTCTGCTGGGCGCGCGTGGCGTTCGGAAACACGGAGTTCATCAGGGTGCGGACCGCGTCGGACGAGATGAAGTAGTGATTGAACTTGCCGTCGCGTTCGAAGTCCACGAGGCGGGCATGCTTCAGCTGGGTGAGGTGATGGCTGACGGCCGGCTGCGACTCGTTGTTCAGCTCCTCGCAAATCCGGGTGACGTTCATTCGCCCTTCGCGCATCAACAAGCGCAGAATCTGGACGCGCTTCCAGTCGGCGAGGCTCTTGAACATCTCGGCCATTTCCTTGGCCGTCTTGTCCGGCTGCGGTTTGCCCGGCTTTTTCCCCTTGAGCGCGACGGTCTTCATCCGGTTGGTCCTCTGGGTGGCCCGCCAACCGTGGGCGGGGTATTCGTAAATCGTGGCGGCGACGTTCGACTTCGACCCCGGAACGGATCGGGGCGTGTACCCATGGGAATCCGTTCGCGCGTTCCGGAGTAGGCGTAGAGTACCCGCTCTCGACGCCGCGTCCAATTGAATCTTGCCGGATTTTCCAAACCGCCCACCCGCCCCCGACCCCAAGGCATCAACCATCGTGAATTCGTTGATTCGATCGTCGAGGCCTTCCCAATGCGCGTGACCGTCGAATATTTCGGCCCCGCCCGCGAAGCGGTTGGCCATGCGCGCGAAGTCGTCGAAGTCGCCGGCGGGACGGCCCGCGACCTCGTCGCGGAACTCGCCCGCAGTCGGGGCGGACGGCTCGCCCGGCTCCTGCTCGTCGACGAGCGCCTGTCGACGAGCGTGCTGATCGCCGTCGGCGACCGGCAGGCCACCGTTGAAGATTCGGTCGAACTTCGGGACGGCGACGAAGTCGCGATCATCCCCCCGGTCTCGGGAGGCACGCGATGACCGAGCTGACGTCCGACGATCGAGCCACATACGAATGGCAAATGTGGATCGCCGACCTCGGCGAAGTGGGTCAACGGCGACTGAAGGGCGCGAGCGTCCTGGTCTCGCGGGTCGGCGGGATCGGTGGAGTCGCCGCCTACGAATTGGCGGCCGCCGGAGTCGGTCGAATCGTCCTGGCCCATGCCGGCAACGTTCGGCCCAGCGATTTGAACCGGCAACTCCTGATGACGCACGCGTCGATCGGCTCATCACGCGTCGAATGCGCGGCCCGGCGGTTGGCCGAGTTGAACCCGAACATTGAGATCGTCGCGGTCCCGGAAAACGTGTCGGCCACGAACGTCGAACGACTCGTTGGAACGGTCGATTTGGTCGTCTGTGCCGCCCCACTGTTTGAAGAGCGACTCTTGTTGAACGCCGAGTGCGTGCGACGAAGTGTGCCGATGGTCGACTGCGCCATGTACGAAATGACCGGCCAGATCACGACGATCCGACCCGGCGTGACCGCGTGCCTCGCGTGCCGAGTCCCCGACGCGCCGACAACCTGGACGCGCGAGTTCCCGGTCCTCGGCGCGGTGGCGGGCACAGTCGGCGGCCTGGGCGCAGTCGAAGCGATCAAAGTACTCGCCGGCCTCGGCGAACCCCTCCACGACCGCCTGCTGACGTTCGACCTGCGCGACCTCCGGTTTCGGATGGTGAAGTTGAGGCGACGAGCGGGGTGTGAAGCGTGTGATGGCTCGGGGTGAACCCGGAAACCATACTTGAGCGCGGCAAGTCGATGCTCGAAATCAGCTTGCGCTCCCCAGCCAATTCTCCAGCGCCGCCAGCCCGCCTTCGAGTTCCGCGCGGCTACTGGCGTAAGACATACGCACGAATCCTTCCGCACCGAACGCGGAGCCGGGGACCAAGTTCACGTGCACCGTCTCCAGGCACGCTTTGCAGAAGCTCAGCGAGTCCGTCACGGTCGTGCCGCCGATCGGTCGGCCGAAGTAGGAGGACACGTCGAAGAACACGTAAAAGGCCCCGTCCGGCACGGACGACACGAGGCCAGGGATCTTCTTCAGCCGAGCGCACACGAAGTCGCGGCGGGCTTCGAATTCCTGCCGCATTTCGGCCACGCAATCCTGCGAGCCATCCAACGCGGCGATCAGGGCGTATTGGCTCACACTCGACGGGCAGCTCGTCTCCTGGCTCTGGATGTTGCCCATCGCGTCGACCAGAGGCTTCGGCGCGACCGTCCAGCCCATGCGCCACCCGGTCATCGCGTAGCTCTTGCTCGCGCCACTAATCGTGATCGTCCGTTCTCGAAGTTCCGGCTTCAAGGTTGCGACGCAGGTCGGCTTTGCGGTGCCATACGTTAGTTGTTCGTAGATTTCATCGCTGAGGATGTTTGCTTCAGTCGCCAACATCACATCGGCGATCGCAATCAATTCTTCGCGTGAATAGACACTTCCCGTCGGGTTGCTCGGCGAGTTGATCATCAACAGGCGGGTTCGCGGTGTGAGGGCCGACTGCAACTGGGCGGGGGTCATCTTGAAGCCGCTGGCCGCCGTTGTTGGAACGATCACGGCCTTCGCGCCGGTCATCTGCACGAGGTCGCTGTAACTGACCCAATAGGGGGCCGGGATGACGACTTCGTCGCCGGGGTTCAGCGTGGCCGCGAGGGCGTTGTGAATCGAATGCTTGGCTCCGTTGGAGACGATCACCATGTCCGGGGTGCAATCGAAGTTGTGATAGCGTTTGTACCAACGGCAGATGGCCGACTTGACTTCCGGGACGCCGTTGACGGGAGTGTAATGCGTGTGCCCGGCCGCCATGGCCGCTTCGGCCGCGGCGCAGATGTGTTTCGGCGTCGGGAAGTCGGGCTCGCCGAGGCTGAAGTCGAACACCTTGATGCCCGTCGCCTTCATCTGGCGGGCCTTGGCGCCGGCGGCGAGCGTGGCGGACGGCTGAACCGACGCGGCCAGCGTCGAAATGCGAATCATCTCCCAGTCACTCCGGTCGGGCTTGGCGGGCTAACGTTGCTCAGGGTATGACAGTCGGAACCCGGACTAAAGTCGGCCCTAAAACGACTCGAACCGTTGTCGGCGACTCGGACCCTAGGTGTGGCGGCAGAACTCCGATTCTGTCGCCGAAGTACGAGGATCTAGCACTCAAGTCCGCGTCTTGAGTCCAGGGTTTGAGTAACTGGTCGAACTTTACGTCGCCGACTCTTCAGCGGCAGAATCGGAGTTCTGCCGCCACGTACTGCGCGGCGGTCACCGTAAGAGTTGGCGAACGTCATGCACGTCGCGCAGTTCGTTCACCGCTATCCGCCGGCCCTGGGTGGGGCCGAAGCGTACGCGGCCCGGCTCGCGCGCGACCTCGTGGCGAACGGCCATCGCGTCACGACCTGGACGACGACCGCCCTCGACCTTTCGGCGTTTCAACGGCGCGGGCACTCGGAGACGACCCCCGGCGATTCGCTCGAAGACGGCGTGACCGTTCGCCGCTTTCCGTTGAGCCTTCGCTTCCCCGGCCGGCGCTACGCGGTCAAGTTCGCGTCACTGGTGCCGATTCGATCGTGGCAGGCGCTTGTGCAACCGTTTCATCCCCTGTCGTGGGCGATGTGGCGGGCCGCCGGAAGGTACCGCGACCGACCCGACGTGGTTCACGCACTGGCCTTCCCTTATGGGTCGATCGCGATGTGCGCTCGAAAGCTCGCGCGACGTTGGCATGTGCCGTTCGTTCTCACGCCGTTTTTGCATCTCGGGGACCCCGACGATCGGCACGACCGCATTCGCAAGGCGTATTTGTCGCGGCCATTGCGCTGGCTCCTCCGCGAGGCCGATCGAGTGTTGGTTCAGATGCCGAGCGAGGCCGACGCGGTCCGCCGAGTTGGCGTGTCGGCCGACCGCATTGTCCTTCAGGGCCTGGGCGTCGATGCGAGCGAAGTGACCGGGGGCAATCGCGAAGCGGCCCGGCGGGCCTGGGGCGTCGGCCCGGACGAGGTGGTCGTCGGGCACTTGGCAAACTTGAGCCTTGAGAAGGGGAGCATTGATCTGCTCGTGGCGGCCGAGGCGATGGAAGGAAAGTCGATCCGATTCATTCTGGCCGGCTCGGCGATGCCGCAGTTCGAGTCGTTCTGGAACCACCACGGCCCGCCGCCGAACGTGACCCGCTTGGGCCCGTTAACGGCCGAACAGAAACGTGATTTCTTCGCGGGAATCGATGTATTCGCGATGCCCTCCCAGTCCGATTCGTTCGGCCTCGTGTTCCTGGAAGCCTGGGCGAACGGTGTGCCCGTCGTCGGCTATCGGGCCGGCGGCGTGGCCGACCTGATTCGACACGAAGTCGATGGCCTGCTCGTAATATGTGGCGACTTGAATGGACTAACGCGCGCGATCGAACGACTGGTCGCGTCGATTGAACTAAGGCAAGCTTGGGGCGAAGCCGGGCGAGCGCGATTGGCGATCGAGTTCGATTGGGGCACCAAGTTGCGGATCGCGCGCGAGTGCCTCGTCGGTGCGCATCGTTTGCCCCGGTCCCACTTGTGACGCATACTGGCGCGTGAGTTCCACGATCGACCTATTGCCGCGTGTCCGCGACGACCTGCCGGTCGCGGGCGGCTTGACGTTGCCGACGGTTGCTCGTCCGTTGGCCCCCGACACCGGGCCGGCAACGCTCCCGATCGCCAATATAGCCGTAGCACGCAAGCGAATCGCGGACGTGCCCGTCTGGCCGCGGGTGAGGGGCTACGAGGTACTCTCGCTCATCGGTTGTGGCGGGATGGGAATTGTCTTCAAGGCCCGGCATCAACATCTCAATCGAATTGTCGCCCTGAAGACCCTCCGTGGTTCGGCACTGGCCGATCCGGAGTTCCACGATCGCTTCCGGGCCGAGGCGGCGGCCGTCGCCCGATTGCAACATCCGAACGTCATCCAGGTCTTCGAGATTGGCGACCTGGAACCGCAGCCGGGCTTGTTCGCACCGGGCCCGTTCATCGCGCTCGAGTTTGTCGATGGCGGGCACCTCGGTCAGAAGACGGGCAAGCCGCAACCGCATCGCGTGGCCGCCGAGTTGGTCGTTAAACTCGCCGGGGCCGTTCAGGCCGCCCACAAACTCGGCGTCGTCCATCGCGATCTGAAACCCGCGAACGTGTTGCTCACACCCGATGGCGTACCGAAGATCGCGGACTTTGGCCTGGCGAAGCAACTCGACGCGACGCTCGATGGCACCGGGCGGTTCGAAACGCAGGCCGGCACGATCGTCGGAACCCCCGAGTACATGTCGCCCGAGCAGGCGGCCGGCGCGAAGACGACTCCCGCGATCGACATCTACGCGCTCGGCGTGATCCTCTACGAATTGCTCACGGCCCGCGTGCCGTTCCAGGCGTCAACGCCGGCCGAGACGATGCATCTGGTCATGTTCCAGGACCCGGTATCGCCGAAGCGATTGCAGCCGTCCGTGCCGCGCGACCTGGAAACGATTTGTCTGAAGTGTTTGGAGAAAGACCCGGCCCGGCGCTACGCGACGGCCGAGGCGCTGGCGAACGATCTGCAGCGGTTCCTCGAACATCGGCCGATCCTCGCCCGGCGGACGAGCGCGACCGAGCGACTCAATCGCTGGTGTCGCCGCAACCCTTTGCCGGCCGCTTCGCTCGTCGGCGTGCTGGGGATCATCGCCCTGGCGTTCGCGTTGATCTCGGTGAGTTACTGGCGAGAAGCCCGACAGCGCGAAGCGGCGGAAGAGCGGGAACGGGCCGAGCGCTGGGAACGTTACCGATCGAACATTGGCTCGGCCGGTAGTGCGTTGCTCGTCTACAACGTGGGCGGCGCGGCCCAGGCCCTGGCCGCCGCTCCGGACGAGCATCGCAACTGGGAATGGCGACACTTCCAGAGCCGCCTCGACCTGGCCCGCCAGGTGCTCAACGACTCCGAATTTGAAATTTCTCTCGCCAAAATCACGCCGAATGGTCGACGCGCCTTGTTGATCGGGCCCGACGGCTCGGCTCGCGTCTGCGGCCTGGCGCACGGTCGCACGACTTGGACCTGGGCGGCCGATCCGGCCGTTGTTGTGGAACAAATCAGTCCAGACGGTCAATTGGTACTCCTGTCGCGCGACAAGCAAGTCATGTCACTGCATTCAATTGACTTGGATCGGCCAACGATCTGGCTGGATCAGACGGCGAAAATGCACTGGATGCAACTGGAAACGTCGCGACTCGTTGGCGTGTCGACCGATGGATCGGTTCGCATTTGGGACACCCGGACGGGTCGCAAAATACAGGAACGAAAATTCGACACGAAAGGCTTTTACGTCACTTCGATGTCGGCCAGTGGTCGCGTCGTCGGCACGGAGACCAGCGACCGATCCCTCGTCGTCTGGGAGGTCGAGACGGGGCGAACGATTTGCACACTATCACACAACGAATTTTCAATTGAAACGATGACGTTCGATCATGACGAACGGCGCATCATGACCGTGGAAGCTTATCCCGGATGTCGGTGTCATCTCTATGACGTGGCCACCGGTCGAAAGCTGGCCCTGTTCGAGGGCCACAAGAACACCGTGACCGATCGCACGTTCAGCCCGGACGGGAAGCGGATCGCCACGTGTTCCCGCGATCACACGATTCGTTTGTGGAACGCGACCGATGGCAAAGCGATCGCGACGCTCACCGGGCACCTCGGCTCGGTGAACGCGATTGCGTTTAGCCCCGATGGCCGACGACTCGCCTCCGTCGCGCGCGATCACACCGCGCGAATTTGGGACGGCCTGACGGGTGAGCCGATCGGCGTTCTGCACGGCCACACGGACGATATTCGGACTGTCGCCTGGGCCGGCAACGACAGTCTCGTTTCGGCGTCGAACGACGGCACGATTCGAAAGTGGGACGCCCGGACGGTTGAAGACGGAATTCTCCGCGGACACAAGACCTTCGTTTACGGCGTGGCCGCTTCTCCAGACGGTAAGCGCTTCGCCTCGGCCAGTTGGGACGGCACGGCCCGAATCTGGGACGCGACGACGGGCAAGGAGTTGGCCGTTCTGGACCACGGCACCGGCGAGCCCGCGATCGTCACGTCCGTCGCGTTCCATCCGACTCGGGACATCGTCGCCACGCGCTCGCGCGGCAGCGTTCGTTTGTGGAACCCCACAACGGGCGCGGCCGTGCACAGTTGGAATTCGCCGAGTGACTTCTGGCGCGACACGCGACTCTCGTTCAATCGAGATGGGTCGCTGCTGGCGGCCGGTTGCAAGGACTGTGTCGTCCGAATTTGGGACACGGCCAGTCACGCCGAAGTGGCGGAGCTTCGGCACGACGATCAGGTCCGAGATGTGGTGTTCAGCCCAGATGGAAAGCTTCTCGCGACGTGTACGGAGAATGGCGACCGACTCGTGTGCCTCTGGGACGTGGCGACTCGATCGATCGCGCGCACGCTGAGCGGCCACGAGAAGTGCGTCTACTCCCTGGCGTTCAACGGCGATGGATCCATCATCGCGTCCGGTTCGCAAGACGGAACGGCCCGCTTGTGGGACGTGGCAACCGGCACCGAGATCGGCGTCCTGAAGAATCGGGCCAACGTCTATGGTCTGGCTTTCACGCCCGACGGATCGCGCCTGGGCGCGGCCTGTGCCGACAACACGATTCGGCTCTGGGACGTGCGAACGAAGCAGGCGGTCGGCGAACTGCGCGGCCACCCGGCCGACGTGCCATCCTTTTTCCATCAACTCGTCTTCACCCCCGACGGCCGCCGTCTAGTCTCCGCCTTCGGCGGCGGCACCGTGAACATCTGGGACACGCTGCGGCCGCAGGATCGGTGACGAGCCAATTTCCCCACCTGAATTTGCCTGAGTCTCCGGCGTGACGCATACTCAGGCGTGAGTTCCACGATCGACCTACTGGTCCGTCCGCCCGTCGAAGTTCCCGTCGTGGGGGGCCAGACGTTGCCGACGGTCGCTCGCCCCATGGTGCCGGAGACCGGGCCAGCAACGTTGCTGGTGGCCGATTGTGCCCCGCCGCGCCGACGCATTGGCGAAATCCCCGTCTGGCCCCGCGTGCGCGGCTACGAGGTCCAATCGCTGATCGGTTGCGGTGGGATGGGCATCGTGTTCAAGGCCCGGCACCGCGACTTGAATCGGATCGTCGCACTCAAGACGTTGCGCGGCAGCGCTCTGGCCGACCCCGAGTTCCGCGAACGCTTCCAGGCCGAGGCGGCGGCCGTCGCCCGGTTGCAACATCCCAACGTTATCCAGGTCTTCGAAGTCGGTACGATGGATCGCCAGCCGGGCGACCTCGAGCCGGGGCCGTTCATCGCGCTCGAGTTCGTGGACGGGGGCAATCTCGGCCAGAAGACCGGCAAGCCACAACCGCATCGCGTGGCAGCCGAGATGGTGGTCAAACTCGCCGGGGCCGTGCAGGCGGCCCACAAGCTCGGCGTCGTCCATCGCGATCTGAAGCCCGCGAACGTATTGCTCACGCCGGACGGCGAGCCAAAGATCGCCGATTTCGGTCTGGCGAAGCAATTGGACGCGACGCTCGATGGCGCCGGTCGGTTCGAGACCCAGGCCGGCACGATCGTCGGCACGCCGGAGTACATGGCCCCCGAGCAGGCGGCCGGGTCGACGCCGACCTCGGCCATCGACATCTACGCTCTCGGCGTGATTCTTTACGAACTCCTCACCGCGCGAGTGCCGTTCCAGGCCGCGACGCCCGCCGAAACGATGCACCTGGTGATGTGCCAGGACCCGGTCTCGCCCCGTCGCTTGCAGCCCTCAATTCCGCGCGATCTCGAAACAATCTGTCTGAAGTGCCTGGAGAAAGAACCGACGCGGCGCTATGCGACGGCCGAGGCGCTGGCGACGGACTTACAACGATTCCTCGACCTTCGGCCGATCCTGGCGCGTCGCGCCAGCGCGACCGAACGACTGAATCGCTGGTGTCGCCGCAACCCGGTGCCGGCCGTTTCGCTCGCGGGTACGCTGGCGATCTTTTTGCTTGCGTTCGCGCTCGTGTCGGTCAGTTACTGGCGAGCGGATCGGGCGCGTCGCGACGAGGCCGGACAACGACAGGCGGCCGAGGAGCGCGAACAGGCCGAGCGCTGGCAGCGTTATCGTTCGACGATTGGCTCGGCGGGCACAGCCCTCCAGGTCTACAACGTGCCCGGCGCGACCCAGGCCCTGGCGGCTGCCCCCGAAGAACATCGCAACTGGGAGTGGCGGCACTTCCAAAGCCGACTCGATCTCGCCCGTCTGGTCCACTCCGATCTGTCGAGGCCGCTCGACGATGTCCGCATCACCCCCGAC
>JANLUE010001410.1:0-1867 GCA_031363325.1 Gemmataceae bacterium | reverse complement strand
GAGCACGCTGCCGAGCCCGAAAAGATCGCTGCGACTATCGATGACTTCGCCGCGGGCCTGTTCGGGCGACATGTAGAGCGGCGTGCCGGCCGCGACACCCGTCTGCGTGAGTCGGGCATCGTCGACGGCGCGGGCCAGCCCGAAGTCCGTGAGCTTCACGCGGCCGATATCGTTTTCGAGCAGTATGTTCGCTGGCTTGATGTCGCGATGTACGAGCCCGGTCGCGTGGGCGGCCGCGAGTCCGTTCGCCGCTTGCAAGCCGATGCGAGCGACTTCGCGGAACGGCAACGGCCCCTCGGCGTCGAGCCTCGCCTGCAACGAACCCCCGGCCGCATACTCCATCACGATGAACGGCAAGCCGTCGATCTGATCGACCGCGTGGATCGTGACCACATGATCGTGACTGACCGCGGCGGCCGCGCGGGCCTCGCGCTGGAAGCGTTGCCGGGCCGTGCCGCTCGGCGTCAGGTACGGGGCGAGCACCTTGATCGCGACGGGCCGGAGCAGATCGGGATCGAGTGCCTTCAATACGATGCCCATAGCGCCACGGCCGATCACACTCAACACCTGATACCGGCCCAGCGTGCCGAGCACGCCCGGCAACTCGGACGGCGTCAGGAAGTCGAGTCGAACCGGCGGGTCGTCCGCGTTTTCGTCGAGCAGGCGGTGGAGGGTGCGTGTCAATTCGGGATCGGTGTCGGACGTCGCGGCGAGCCGGCCCGCGTCGCGCAACCATCCCGACGAGCCCATGGCCAGATCGTCGAGCACGCCCCGGCACCGCGAACACCCCGCCAGGTGCGCTTCCAGTTCCGCCGATTCCTCCGACGGCAATTCGCCCAGGAGAACCTGCCAACGTTCGGCGTCGGGACACGCTTCGGTGCGAACCATGATGAACTCACGTATCAGGCCGCGTAGGACAGGTTTTTAACCGGTCCTACGCGGCATCCCAACCATTCGATTCCGATCGGACGATTCATCCGCCGCTCCGGACAGGTGAAAAACCTGTCCTACGCGGCCCGCGGGGAACCCGAATCAATCTTCTTCCACATCCGCGACTGCCAATCGCAACTTCGCGAGTACCCGGCTCTTCGCCAGGTACACGGCCGCCACGCTGAGGCCCGTTTCTTTCGCGACGGTCTCGCCGCTCGCCGAATCGACCGCCAGGCGCCAGAAGGCCGACCACGTGACGGCGTTCACGGTTGGCTTGACGCGTTCGCAAGCCCACGCGAACAAGCGCCTTCGGCATTCCAGGTCGAACGTTTCGGAGGCCGTATCGTCCGGGACATCGACGAGCAATTCCTGGGCTCGGCCGCGTCGAAGTCGCGTTCGTTGGAACATCCGCAGTTGATTGCGAACGACGCCGAACACCCAGCCGCGAAAACGACCCCGCTCCGGATCGTAATCGAAACCCGGCAGCGCATTCGCCAGGGCCCGGCAAACTTCCTGGGTCAGGTCCGAAGCGTCGGCGGGTTGAAGGCCGCTCCGACGGGCGAACGCGAAGATGGCCGGCGCGTAGACATCGACGAACGTTCGCCAGGCGTCGGCGTCGGCCTGGTCCCGCAGGCGGACCAGCAAGCTCAGTCGAGTTCGCGGCAGTTCGGTCATGCGGTCCCCGGTGGCTTCACGCCAGTATCTTTGCCGGGGACTGGGAAATCTATCGGGGAGATGAAAGATTTTTTCCCCTTGCACCCAATCCCCTGTGTCGGGTATCGGACGGAATAGGGGATGCCTGCATGAAACGGATCGTCCGACATTCTTGGACCGCCCTCATCGTTGGCCTGGCCGCGTTCGTGCCGGCCTGTCAGTCTCCCAGCCCCGCGCCGACTGTTAGCGGGCCGTCCGTTTTTCAATTGATGGATGCCAGGCC
>JANLUE010001368.1:0-5237 GCA_031363325.1 Gemmataceae bacterium | reverse complement strand
GGGCCCATCTCCCAGCCGTAGCGTTCGGCGTTCCGTTCCTCGAAGAATAGGCGTTGGTACACGACGTACGATGGCTCGGCGAGGACCGTCATCGCCGGGAATTGTCGGGGCTTGTAAGCCTCGGCCGTCAGAGTCGGGTTCGGCGGGAACGCGACCGTTCCCGGCGTGGCGGCGTCCTTCTTTTCCTGACGCATGCGCTCTTCGAGTTCCGCCTCGGTGTCGCGCGAGCCAAACAACTTTTCGCGGCCCGGCGGGTCGAGCCGCACGTAGGCTCGGAACGCATCGTCCGTCGCCGGTCTGGGCGATTCGCCGGATGGCGTCTTCGCTTGAACGGGAACGACCTGGGCCGAGATCGGTCGTGCGGGTGTGGGCGAAGGCTTCGGAACGGGGAGCAATGCCGGGGCACTTTCGGCCCGCGGCACGAACGTCGAACGTGCTTCGCCGGGCACCTGAGCGAGCGTCGGCCCGGAGAGCAAGAGCGCGACCGCGAGGCTACATGCCATCCAACTTCGTGTACTCTTCGCGAGACGAATAGTTCGGAGCTTCTTGCGTAATGAGAATGTCATGCGGATGGCTCTCCTGTACCGACGCCGCGGTCACCTGAATGAATCGGGCCCGCGTGCGCAACTCCTCGAGCGTCTGCGTCCCGCAATAACCCATGCCGGCCCGGAGGCCGCCCACGAGTTGATACAGGAACGGAGCGAGTGGCCCCTTGTAAGGCACGCGCCCCTCGACCCCTTCGGGAACCAACTTGCCGTTCCCAGCCGTCGCTTCCTTGCCCTGCTGGTAGCGGTCGCCCGAGCCAGCGACCATTGCACCGAGCGAACCCATGCCGCGATACGCCTTGAACGTTCGACCCTTGTACAGGATCGTCTGTCCCGGGCTCTCGGCCAAACCGGCGAACAACCCGCCGATCATCACCGCGTGGGCACCAGCGGCCAGGGCCTTCGTGATGTCGCCCGAGTAACGGATGCCGCCGTCGGCGATCACCGGAATCTTCGAGCCCTTCAGGGCGTTCACGGCCGACGCGATGGCCGATAGTTGCGGCACCCCGACGCCGGACACGATTCGCGTCGTGCAGATCGAGCCCGGCCCGATGCCACACTTGATCGCGTCGGCCCCCGCGTCGGCCAGTGCTTTCGCCCCCTCGGGCGTCGCGATATTGCCGGCAATCACGTCGATCGGGTTCCGCTTCTTCAGTTCCCGAACGGTCTCGATCACGTTCTTCGAATGTCCGTGCGCCGAATCGACGACCAGGACATCGACGCCCGCCCCGATCAACGACTCGGCCCGCTCGAAGTCCAAGACACCAACCGCGGCCCCGACTCGCAACCTTCCCCGCGCGTCTTTACACGCATTGGGGAAGTTGAGCATTTTGTCAATGTCCTTGATCGTGATTAACCCCTTCAGTCGGTATTGATCGTCTACCAGGAGTAGTTTCTCCACCTTATTTTCAGTCAGGATCCGCTCGGCCTCTTCGAGGGTCGGGTTTTCCTTGGAAGTGACCAGGTTTTCCTTGGTCATCACCTCGGAGATTTTCTGCGTTTGGTTAGTGAGGAACCGCAAGTCGCGGCGGGTCAGGATGCCCTTCAAGTACCCGTCGATCGTGATCGGCACGCCAGAGATGTGGTGCTGTTCCATCAGGCGCTTGGCGGTCTGAACAGTCTCGTCCGGCGGCAGGGTGACCGGGTCTGAGATGACGCCGTTCTCGGAGCGCTTGACCTTGTCCACCTCGCGAGTCTGGGCGGCCACGGTCAGGTTCTTGTGAATGATTCCGAAGCCACCTTCTTGCGCGAGGGCGATCGCGAGTTCGCTCTCCGTGACCGTGTCCATCGGCGACGAGATGATCGGTATGTTGAGCTTGATGTTGCGAGTCAGCGAGGTGCGAACGTCGGTGTCCTTGGGCACGACCTCGGAGTAGCCGGGCTCGAGCAGCACGTCGTCGAAGGTGATGCCCTGGTACGCGATGCGGTCGTGCATGGCCGGCCCCCGGTTGCGAATCTGGTTCACCGGATTATAGAGGGGGGTGCGGTTTGAGGAGGCATGCCGGTTGGCGGTAGTCGGCAGGCGCAACCGGGAAATCCACGGCCACTTCGCGAACGCGTGCTCCGTTCGTCCTTATACCGCAATTGGCCTTCACGAAATCCGTCGCGTAGAGCAAACCAGCCGAATTGGCGGTTCGCACTTGCTAAGTTCGGCTTTCGACCGCACAATACCTTAAGCCTGCCGGTACCCCCCGCCGACTTCCTTCCCGCCTCGCGTTCGCCCTCGCTCTCGCCACCGACCTCTTTTCGGAGGACCCTCCTCATGCCAACCCGCGTTTCCCGTTGGCTCTTCCTCCTGGCCGCCGCGTTCTCGACTTCAACCGCGTTCGCCGACGAGCCTGGCTCGTTGCCGAAGCCGGCCGACGTGACCGCGATTGCCGCCAACCCACCGAAGCTGACCATCAAAGGAATGGACGACGCCGCTCAGCTCGTCTTGACTGCGACGCTCAAAGACGGTCGCGTTCAAGACCTCACGGGCGACGTCGAATACTCCGTGGCCGACGGCAAGATCGCCCGGGTGCTCACCTCGGGCCGTGTGATCCCGATGGCCAACGGTTCGTCCGAAGTGATCGCCAAGTTCGGCGACAAGACGGTTCGCGTGCCCCTGACGGTTTCGAGCACCGACGAGAATCTGCCGATCAACTTCCCAAACCAAGTTGTGCCGGTGTTCACGAAGCTCGGGTGCAACTCGGGCGGTTGTCACGGCAAGGCGAGCGGTCAGAACGGCTTTAAGCTGTCGCTGCTCGGCTACGAACCGGAAGTCGACTTCGTGGCCCTCGTGAAGGAAGCCCGCGGCCGTCGCCTGATGGCCTCCGCCCCGGATAGCAGCTTGTTCCTGCTGAAGGCGAGCGGCCTCGTACCGCATGGCGGCGGCAAGAAAATGGAGAAGGACTCCGACGAATATCGCCTCGTGCGACGTTGGATTGCGGCGGGTGCGCCGTACGGCAAGGAGAGCGACCCGACGGTGACCAAGATCACCGTGTTCCCCGAACACCGCGTGATGACCCGGCAGAACAAGCAACAGTTCGCCGTGTACGCCCATTACACCGACGGGGCGATTGAAGATATCACCCGCCGGGCTCAGTACGATTCCAACGACCCCGAGATCGCCACGGTCGATCCGTCGGGGTACATTCGCACGCTGAACCTGAGCGGCGAAGCGGCCATCATGGCCCGCTACCAGGGGCACGTTTCTGTCGTTCGAGCCACGGTGCCGCTCGGCGCGAAGACCCCCGACTGGCAGTTCCCGGTTCAAACCGTCGTTGACACGCACACCTCGAAGAAGTGGCGCGACCTGGGACTGGTTCCCTCGGACATCGCCGGCGACGAGGCGTTCCTGCGTCGCGCTCATCTCGACCTGACCGGCTCGCTGCCGACGCCGACGCAAGTCGTGGAGTTCGCGGCCAACAAAGATCCAAAGAAGCGTGAGGCGCTGATCGATCAACTCGTCGAGACGCCGGAATACGCGTACTACTTCGCCAACAAATGGGCGGACATTCTGCGCGTGAAGCGTGGCCGTGAAGGGAATAGCCCGCAGCGGGCCCAGGGGACGTTCGCGTTCCACAACTGGATTCGCGACGCAGTCGCTTCGGACAAGCCGTACGACGAGTTCGTTCGCGACATCCTGTCGGCAACGGGCGAAGAGAGCCGCAACCCGCCGACCGTGTGGTACAAGGACCTGCAACAACCGGAACAATTTGTGGACGATACGGCCCAGGTCTTCCTCGGCCTGCGCATCGCGTGCGCGAACTGCCACCACCACCCGTACGAGAAGTGGAGCCAGGACGACTACTGGGGCTTGGCCGCGTTCTTCGGGCGCGTCGGCAAGAAGCAGATCCCCGTGGCGGGCTCGCAGAATCAAGCCAACACGCAGATCGTCTACAGCCGCCCGGACGGTTCGGTGACGAACAAGCGGACGAGCAAGCCGGCCGCGATCAAGCCGCTCGACGGCGCGCCGATGGACATCGAACGCGGCGACGACCCCCGCCAGAAGCTCGTCGACTGGATGGCCGACCCGGCCAACCCGTTCTTCGCCAAAGCCGTCGCCAACCGGTACTGGGCCCACTTCTTCGGGCGTGGCATCGTGGACCCGCTCGACGACATGCGGGTGACCAACCCGCCGTCGAACCCGGCACTGCTCGATTCGCTCGCCAAGACGCTCGTCGACAACAAGTTCAGCTTGAAGTCGTTGGTCAAGACGATTTGCAAGAGCCGAACGTATCAACTGTCGGCCGTGCCGAACGAGTTCAACAAACACGACAAACAAGCGTACGCCCGCTACTATCCGAAGCGGATGGGAGCGGAAGTTCTGCTCGACGCCGTCTGCCAGGTGACTGATAGCCCGACGCAGTTCAGCGGCCTGCCGACCGACAAGTTCGCTCCGAAGCGGGCGATCATGTTGCCGGATGAAGCGTTCAACAGCTACTTCCTGGACGTGTTTGGCCGGCCGCAACGCATCAGCGCTTGCGAATGCGAACGCGTCAGCGAAGCGAACCTGGCCCAGGCGCTGCACCTGTTGAACTCGGACGAGATTCAGCAGAAGTTGAGCCGGGCGAACGGCCGGGCCGACGCCTTGACGAACGTCAAGGACAAGCGGACGGACGCCGAGAAGGTCGAAGAATTGTTCCTGTGGGCGTTCGCCCGCAAGCCAACGGACGACGACATGAAAGCGGCCTTGACGCACATTCAGAAGCACAAGGCGCAAAAGAAAGTGGCTTATGAAAACATCATCTGGGCGCTGTTGAATACGAAAGAATTCGTGTTCAATCAGTAACAGTTGGTGCGCGACAATTGAATGGTCGCCAGTCACCTTCGCGGCGACTGGCGACCATTTGGGTTGGGTCGAATTGCTGATTCGTGGAGATGACGACGATCTCGAACTCCCCGTCGAATATCTGTCTCGTCTTGGCCAAGCGGCGAGCACCAGCCCGTCCACTCAGCCAGCTTTGAATAGCCCGTATAAGGCCCAAACGAACGCCCAGTATTGAATCGGAATGAAGAACAAGGTGTGGCCACCGCCGGTGCGCATCGCGATTTCCTGTCCGCTCGGTTGATCGACAAACCGGCGTGTCCTCGTGCGGATGGTAAAAAAGATGGCCGTAGCTCCCCAAGGAGTTACAGACATTAACTTTATCCTAGGGTACGAATCCGAAGAAGGTATTAAAATTAAGGGCAGTATTGAAACCGACCCTT
>JANLUE010001338.1:0-3090 GCA_031363325.1 Gemmataceae bacterium | reverse complement strand
CGAAGGGCCGCTTGCTGGCCTGCGAGCCGGTCCGCCGACGCGTCACCCGCACCGAACTGGATGGCACGATCAAGGTGCTCGCCGATTCGTTCGACGGCAAGAAGTTCAATCAACCGAACGACATCACGGTCGATTCGAAAGGTCGCATCTACTTCTCCGATCCGTGCTACGGTGACCGGAGCAAATTGGAAATGACCGACGAGTCGGGCAAGATCGTCGAGGGGGTCTATCGCATCGATCCGGACGGCAAAGTGTCACGGGCGATCGGCCGGCAGGTCGAACGAGCGAATGGCGTACTCGTGTCGGCCGACGACAAGTACCTGTTTGTCGCGGACAATAGCAACGACACGGCCAACGGGGCCCGCAAGTTGTATCGGTTCGACTTGAAGGCGGACGGAAGTGTCGATCTCGCCAGTCAGAAGTTGCTTCACGATTGGGGCCAGGGCCGCGGACCGGACGGGTTGAAGCAGGACAGCAAAGGTCGCCTGTTCGTGGCCGGTGGGTTGAACAAACCAAACCCCCCGTTCGAGCCGGCCGAAGACAAGAAGGCCGGCATCTACGTCTTCGACGCGGATGGCAAGTTGCTCACGTTCCTGCCCGTCCCGCGTGACGAAGTCACGAACTGTGCCTTCGGCGGCGAAGACCTGAAGACGCTCTACGTGACCGGCGGCGGGACGCTGTACAGCATCCGCGTGACGACGCCGGGGCGGGTGGTCTTCCCGGCGAAGTAGAGATTGATCGCGCGTGGATGAGGCTGCCTCGCCATCTAACTTGCCGACTTCGCGACCACCAAATCGATCAAGTTCCCCACGGTCACGATGCCTTCGAGTTCCGGGTGCGTGAAGCGGACGCGGTACGCTTCCTCCACGCGGGTCACAACGCTCATCAGGTCGACCGAATCGAGGCCGAGGCCCTCTCGGATTGCCATGTCCTCGGCCAGGGTATCGGCGCTCACATCGACTTCCGCCTTCACCAACTCGGTGAGCTTCGCAACGATCGCGGCACGGTCGGGCATCGGCTTCTCCGGCTTGCGTACACTTGAAACGAACATCTAACCACAGAGTCACAGAGATCACAGAGAGATTTATCAACGATTCGCGGTATGAAACTGTAATGGTCAGTTCCTTCAAAAACATCTCTGTGATTCAGTACTCAGTACTCAGTACTCAGTACTCAATCACACTATTTGAATACTCGAATCCATTTCACCACAAAGGACACAAAGATCACGAAGTTGGAGAATTCACTTCGGTTCTTTGTGGTCTTTGTGTCCTTTGTGGTGAGTTCATTCTCAGTCCTGTGTCCTCCGTACTCAAATCCGGCCACGGAACTGTTCGATCCCGCGGGCGTAGGCTTCGCGCCATTCGACGATGGGCTGCACGGGGTCGCGCATCCGGACCAGAGCCGACACCGCGTCGGCCACGGTGAACTGGCTCGCGTCACCCTGTTTCTTGCGATTGTGATTCTCGATCCCCGTCAACGCGACGACGGCCGCACCCAGGGCCGTCCCCTCGTCGGAAACGAGCCGGTCAATCGGCCGACCAATCACGCTCGCCAGGATGTCGCCCATCAACCGACTTCGCGCGATTCCGCCGGACATCGTCAGGCGGGTGATCTTTTGGCCGGCCGCCTCGTGCTCGCGGACGCCGAGTCCAATGAGATACGCCAGCGCCTCGAGCGCCGCCCGAAATCGAACGCCGGGATCGCTCGGTTCATTTGGGATCCACTCGAAGCGCGGCTTCGTGACGCCGATCGACGGCTCCGACAAGGCGAATGGCAGGACGGCCGTGCCATTGCAACCCGGTGGGACGGCCCGGGCGGCGGCTTCGAGCACGTCCCAGTCCGGCTTTGGGCCAACCACGCGATCGAGGAACTGGGCCCCGTTGCTGTAACACCGCATCCATAGGTAAGGGCCCCAATTCAACTTCATGGCGTCGAGCGAACCGGACTTCGGCGCGGTCGCGGCCGACGAATTCACGACGGCCGAGTTGCCCAGGATGATCGCGACTTGCCCCGCGTCGACGGCCCCGCCGCCGACCAGCCCGGCCGCCTGATCGTCGAGCGTCGGGAACACCAACGGCTCACAGCCGAACGCGGTCGCCATCGCTTTGCCAAGTGGCCCGATCGGCTCGTTCATGTCGAGGATTTTTGGCAGCGTCCGCCAGACGGATTCGCGATGCTCCGGCTTCTCCAAACATCCCAGCATTTCCCGGCACCAGGAATCATTGCGAAGATCCATCATCCCGGTCGACGCGGCCGAGGAAACACTCGTGACGTCGAATCGGCCGGTGAGGTAACCACCCGCGCACGGGCCGTGCGGCAATATGTACTTCGTTCGATTCCAGTCCGACTCGGACAGCGTCTCCTCGTCCTTGACGAGGTGGCTCAAGCTATAGCGAACCGCCCATGGCCCGCCGATCAGTTCCTGAACACGCGTCGGCCCGCCAAGACGATCGAGGCCCCGGGCATGATACTTCGCCAGCGTCTGATCGTTCCAACAGATGGCGCGGCGAACTTGGTTCCCTTGACCATCGACGCGGCCACACGAATGGTGCGTCGCCGAGATCCCGCCGGCGACCCAGTCCTTCGTGCGCCCGAGTTCATCGAGCTTCGCGACGAGCGCCCGCGTGCTGGCCCAGGCCTGACCTTCGAGCAACATCAAGTTCAATTCCGAGACGCCGCTCTCGGTCCACAGGTCCGTGGGAAACCGAACCTCGGCGACGACCATACCGGTGAGATCGAACGCCAGGGCCTTGACGGCACCCGTGCTGAAGTCCCAACCGACGATGAGTGCGTCGGGCGGGAGAGTGCGAATCGCGTCGGCCATGAGATGGCTCGGAGAGACGGGCTGATGGTTCAGCGTATGGGTCGCGGGCATTCGCTGAAGTCGCCTTCACATTCCGGCCGATACTCTTCGGCAACGCTCCTTTGCGAACAGGCCGCCGAGAAGCGGTCGCAAGACGATCGAGGCGACGGTGAGACGCCCTCGATTGACCCTACGGCCAAACCCATTCAACGCCCGGCGTTGACCCCCGACTTCGTCGGGCGGGGTACTTCTTTCGCGGTCGGGGCCCCGGTCGTCGGTGCGCG
>JANLUE010001333.1:0-6848 GCA_031363325.1 Gemmataceae bacterium | reverse complement strand
CGCCGTTCACGGCGGGTGACCCGACCAGCCGCTGCCGCCGAATCCCTTTTCCCAATGTCTCCTCTCACTCGGATGAAAGGAGCAACACATGCTCACCATCCGACGGGCCGCCGAGCGCGGCCACACGGACTTCGGCTGGCTCGATAGCTGGCACTCGTTTTCGTTCGGCGACTATCGCGATCCACGGCACATGGGGTTTCATTCCCTCCGCGTGATCAACGACGATCGCATTGCGGCCGGTGGCGGGTTCCCCACACACCCGCATCGAGACATGGAGATCATCACCTGGGTCCTCGACGGGGCCCTGGAGCATCGGGATAGCCTGGGCACCGGCTCGGTGATTCGGGCCGGCGACCTCCAGCGGATGACGGCCGGGACTGGCATCCAACACAGCGAGTTCAACGCCTCGAAGACGGAGCCGGTCCACTTGCTCCAGATCTGGCTGTTCCCGGAAGCGCGCGGCTTGACGCCGAGCTACGATCAGTGGGCGTTCCCGGCTGACGCTCGACGCGGTCAGTTGAAGCTGATCGCCTCGCACGAAGGTCGCGAAGGCTCGCTGAGCTTTCGGACCGATGCGAGCGTGTACGCCGCCGCCCTATCGCCCGGCGACCGGGTGACGCACGAGATCGCCGCCGGACGCGGGGCATGGGTACAGGTCGCGACGGGTGCGATCACGTTGAACGGTCAGCGCCTGGATGCGGGCGATGCCGCCGCGTTGACGGACGAAGCGAGTATCGAACTGGTCGGCATCGAGGCCGGCGAGTCGCTGGTGTTCGACTTGGCGTAAGCATTTCTTCCGCGCGAGCCGGTCGCAAAGGCACCGGCTCGCTTCATGACCGAAGTTCAATTACGCGATCCGCCGGCGCAGAGCCCGAGCGCCAAGTGCGAATGGTATTCCGAGCGCCAACAACGCGATCGAGGTTGGCTCCGGGACGCCACAATGGTGTGCCGTCGGGACGGGGACTTGCGTGTCGGTGATGTTGCTATTCAAGTGGCCATCGACCGTACGGTGCGTTTGGCCCGTGAACGAGTCGTCGCGCGTTGAGCCGTAGCGCGACTTGGCGGAGAAATCGCCAAGCGCCAGCTGGCCAACCGCCGATTGGGCACCGGTGTACGTCCAGGTCAGGTTGGCCACGTTCGGGTCGTCGGACGGCAGGACGCCCGTCGGGGTCGGGCCGCTATTCGATGTGCTGTATGCGAAGTTCGCCGGCCCGAGGTTCGCGCCGTTCACCAGGCCCGCGAAGTCGTAGACCGTAAAGTAATCTCCTGGCTTCAGGACCGTGTCGGATTCGAGCATCACGCTGTAAGTGTACCGGTAGTCCGTTCCTTCTCGAGCCACGCCGACGTGAACCGGCAACAGCCCGCCTTGGGCCGACTCGACGGCCAACAGCAGGACGACTGCCCCCCAAACCCTGAACGAGTGCATGTGCTCCCTCCGTGGAACTTGGCGAATCCGGGTGATCGCGGGGTTCCCCGTCCCCGACTTCGAATAATCCCGAATCACGGTGAGGACTGGAGTTTTCGTTGGATCGGCGAGCCGGGGGGCGTTAGCCCCTCGGGTCACGCGGCGATTGCTTGCCCCCGCCAAGCAAACCAACTTGAGGGAAGGCATTGCGGCGTCACTTGAGGGGCTAACGCCCCCCGGCTCGCCTATCCATCAAAAACTCCGGTGCTCACAGTGATTCGGGTTTAGCGAAGTGGGGGTGAGGATAAATGAGAATCGCGGGCGGGGTCAAGGCGGGTTTGGTAGGCGAGCCAATCTGGCGAAGCACGGCGCGAGACTGGGAGATTTGGACCGATTGGACGGGGCAAGCTGGGCGATTTTCGCGCCAAAGCATAATTCCGGACGGCATCGCCCGACCGAAATCTCGGTGTCTTCCTCATTCTCCGAATTTCCCCGTCTTTTTTCCGGACCTGAATTATAGTTAACTTGGCCCCGCGCCGGACCCGCCCCCATTTCGGGCCCGGTTGACGTCCGTTGCTTGTCCGCGAAAGGTAGGCGTCCGATGCCAGCTCCCGCAACCGTGGATGAACTCCTGAAGCTGATCCGCAAGAGCGGCATGATCGACGAACCTCGGCTCGACGCGTACCTCGAGCGCCTGCGTCTGCTGGGGCCGATCCCGACCGACGTTCGCAAGCTCGCCGGCTCCATGGTCAAGGACGCGCTGCTGACTTACTTCCAGGCCGAACAGTTCATGCTCGGCAAGTGGCGTGGCTTCACGATCGGCAAGTACAAGTTGCTCGAGCGAATCGGCTTCGGCGGCATGGGGCAGGTGTTCCTGTGCGAACACATGTACATGCGCCGGCGCGTCGCCATCAAAGTTCTCCCCCCGGCCAAAGCCGAGGAACCCGCGGCCCTCGGGCGGTTCTATCGCGAGGCCCGAGCCGCGGCCGCGCTCGACCACCCGAACATCGTCCGCACCCACGACATCGACCAGGACGGCAATCTTCACTTTCTCGTAATGGAATACGTTGATGGGTCGAGCATGCTGGAGATCATCAAGAAGAAGGGGCCGATGTCGATCGATCGGGCCGTCCATTACATGTGGCAGGCGGCCCAGGGGCTCGAGCACGCGTTCCGCGTCGGCGTGATTCACCGGGACATCAAGCCCGGCAACATCCTGGTCGATCGCGACGGCATCTCGAAGATTCTCGACATGGGGTTGGCCCGGTTTTACAACTCCGAAGACGACATGCTGACGAAGAAGTACGACGAGAAGTCCGTCCTCGGGACGGCCGACTACGTCGCGCCGGAACAGACGATCAACAGCCACGACGTGGATGTCCGGGCCGACCTGTACTCGCTCGGGGCGACGTTCTACTACCTGCTCGCCGGCCATCCGCCGTTCCCGGACGGCACGATTTCGCAAAAACTGATCGCGCATCAGACTCGGTTGCCGCAACCGATTCGCCAACTGCGACCGGAAGTCCCCGTCGAAGTGGCCGACGTCGTCGAGAAGTTGATGCGCAAGAACCCGGACGAGCGCTTCCAGACGCCGGCCGACGTGTGCGAAGCCTTGTTGGCGTTCATCCAACCGCAAGTCGAACTGCCGACCGAAGAAGAGATGCCACTCCTGAGCCCCGCCGCTCGCGAAGTGTCCGCTCCCGGCGCGTCGAGCTATGGTGGCATCGGCGGCAGTTCGTTCCGGCAGGACTCGGCCATTTTGCGAGCCGAGATCATGCAGAAGTCGGGACGAATTCAGGCGCCTCCGGGGTCGTTCCGCCCGCCGTCCGGGGCGTATCCGCGACCGTCGTTCGGCGGCGGAACCGCGACGCTCAGTCGACACGGGGGCGGCTCGGGACGGTTCAACGGCCCGGACTATTCGCGGCCCGGATCCGGCTCGTCGCCGGCCCCGAACCTCGACCCGCCGGCGATCCCGCCGCTCGGCTCGGCCGCGATGCCGCCAATCCCGAATCCAACACGGCCCGTGACCGAGACGGCCCGAATGGCCGCCACGGACAAGGCCGCCCGAGTACCGCCGTTGGCGCCGGCCATGCCCCTCGAGCCCACGCAAAGTATACTGGGCAAGCCGATCGTTAGAATCTTGATCGAATCGATCCTGCTTTTCGCGTTGTGTATCGGTTTGGTGTTCGCGATCCGCGAATTTTTGCTGTGATCGGCCCATGCGAAATCGTGAAGATCGATGTTCCGATCGTCACGATTTCGCTTTCGGGTTCGACCTCGTGCCACGTCCAGACCAAATCCGCCGTTGACCTTCAACGACTGACCGACACGCATTTGCCGAAGATGGCGTTCGCCGTCACCCAACCGTTGATTCGGCCGCGATTGTTGCCGATCTGAAAGCGCGGCCCCTGGATTGCCTTGACGAGATGAAGGTACTCGCGGCCGTTCACCTTGCAGAGCACGATGTCGCCGACCGCGAGCGCGTCGGGTTCGACCGGCTCGACCGTGCACAGTTCGCCCGATTCGATTTTGCCCGTCATCGAGTTCCCACGCGGGCGAAACGAAACCGTCTCGCCCGCCCGAAGTTTCTCGATGTGTCCGGCCGCCCAGCCCATGGACTCACTCCGTCACTTTCAACCGAATCTTGCGATATTCCATTTGACCCCGGTCCGCCTCCAGGCCGATGCCGCCCGTCGTCGGCAACTTCAGTTTCTCTTCGAGGACTTCGCCGTTGCACGTGCAATGCGCGACTTCGCCTTTCACGACGACTTTGATCTCGTTCCAGTCTTGCGGCTTGTATTTCTTCAGCGACTTGTACGGCCCGGCCACGGGGTAGTCGCGAACCTGAAGTTGCGGCTCGCGGACGAACAAGCCGCTATCGGCGTTCTTCTCGGCCCGGAACTCCAGCGTCAATTCGAAGTCCTTCGGGAACTTGGCCGTCGTCCAGAGTTGGCGAATCCCCTTGCCGGGATGGACGACGATCGTGCCGTCCTTGGCCGAATAGCGTCGATCGATCGATTCGGTCTTGCCGTCGAAGGTCTCGCCGGTCTTGTAGCCCCAGCCGGTGAGGTCCTTGCCATTGAATAGTTCGATCGGGTCGGCGGCCGCGAGGCCGGTCGGGCACAAAATCGTCAGGGAGAGGATGAGTCGGCGCACGGGAACTCCGGTTCGGTTGAAGGCCTGCCACGAACCGAAGTCTACTGAATTCGCGACTGAAAATCGGCCCGGATTTCGGCGGCGCGGGCGGGGTCCAGCGCGGCGGCGCGATCGACTTCGGCGAGGGCCGCTCGAGCCTGGCCTTGTTGATAGAGGGCGACGGCCAAGGCCAATCGTCCGTCCAATGAGTTCGCGGCCAACTTCAAGCTCGCGCGGGCGGCCGCCTCCGCCTTGGCGAATTCGCGGGATTCGAGGAGGATTTCGGCCAGCAAGACCTGATGGCTCGGCGCGCCCGGATTGACGGCGCTGGCGCGGCCCGCGAATTCTCGCGCGGCCGGGAATTGCCGCCTCCGCAGAGCCACACTGGCCGCCAGTGACAGGGCCGACTCGCGTTTCGGGTCGGCCCGGACCGACGCTTCCGCGGCGAGGAGCGCGGCGGGCCAATCGCCTTGCGAAAATCGATAGCGGCCGATCGACTCCCAGGCGGCCGCGTCCGACGGATGTCGGGCCACCGCTTCCGTCAGGCGAATCAAGACGGCTTCCGTCAAGGCGCTCGGCGCGCCCGGCTTGGCCAATAGGAACTGCATCAGGCTCAAGCCCAGGTCGCGTTCGAGTTCCGGCCCACTGGGTGCTTGGCCCGCCGCGTTGCTTCCCGCCACGAGCGGCAAGGCACCGGCGGGCAGTTGACCGGGCTGGCCCGACATTGCGGCCGGCTCGCGAAGTATTCGATGGTCGGTCACGGCCGTGTGGGCGATGCTCGAACTCGCCGCGTCCGGCATGTGGCAAACGGCACAGGCATTTTTTTTCGGCTCGCGCTCCGCGATGGGCAGCCGACAATCCTTCGTGGCGTCGTGGCACGTTTGGCACTTGGCTCGATAGTACGCGCCCATCTCGGCCGCCGCGGGTGAACCATGTGGATCGTGGCACGACGTACAGCCCAGCTTGCCCGATGTCGCACACTTGCTGATCGACATTTGCTCGACCTGGCCGACCGACTTGTGGTAGTCGGCGACGCTCGGATGTCGAACGAACACGGTCAGGAACAGATCGAGCGGCAGGCCCGGCCGATAGTCCCAGGTGTGGCGGCCACGGCGGACCACGCGGTCCGCGCCCTGGAAGTGGCACTGCCGACAGACATCCTCACGCAACTCGTGTGAGAGGTGTTTTGGGTTCACGATGCTCGTATCGAGGCCCTTCGTGGGGCCCGTCCCGGCTCGTTGTTCCGCCACGTGCAACGAGCCGGGCCCATGACACCGTTCGCAGCCGATCGCCGCTTGCTTGCCGACGAACGGCTCCGCGAAGCGATTCGTCGAACCGGAAATGTGCGTCGCTTGATTGACGTGGCAGAACAGGCACCCGGCGGTCACGGGCCGTTGACCATGTCGACCGGCGACGAAGCCCGGCGACACGTCCCAGATCTGTTTCTCGGAAAACCAACTCGGCCCGGTCTGCCACAAGGAACCTTCGCGGCCACACAAGTAAGACCGCCCGCGCGTCCCCGAGCCGATGGCGATCGCGACTTCCGTCTCGGTCACTGTGGGCGGTTGATCGGTTGGGCCCGGGATCGATTCGACTTGCATCAACCGGTCGCCGCGCCGTTCGACCCGATACTCGACGCGCCCGAACGCGGTAAACGTTGGCCGTGCGGCCGCATCGAACTTCTCGACCCCGTCGGCCGCCGCGAGCGTCGCCGACCGACCCATGGCATGTTTGTGAAACGAGTGATCAATGTCCTTGTGGCACGGCGCGCACACGGCGTCACCGACGTAAGCCACCTCGGGTTTGACATTTCGGAACGGCGTGTCGAAGGTCAAGCGTGGATCGGGCGACGGGCCGTCGCCCGTCGGATCGTCGGTCGGAGTGGTGCGGTCCGGCTTCGGCCAAAGAACGACGGCGGTCGCGCCGGCACCCGCGACGAGGATCGCGGCCAGAAGGAGCAAGCGCGTCCGGGCCGGTCGAGTCATGGTCGTCTCGGAGGGCATCATCAGGATAAACGGTTCGATGCCGGCCGTCGAGTTGAGCACGGATCGTTGGGCGAGTTGGCGGAATCGGCCTATTACTCACTCCAGAACCGACCATTCGCGTCCGCGACGATCGGTGCGAATCGACCCTTGTCGTCCAGCCGCCAGCCGACCGGCGTACGATTCGCGGGATCGTAGCAGATGTACTCCGGCAAGCGGCCGAGTCGCTCGTAGACGTCCTTCTTCGGGCCCAGGTCCGTGTCCCGCGTGGACAGGGAGAGCAATTCGACGACCAGGTGCGGGAAGCCACTGTTCTCGTCCCACAC
>JANLUE010000601.1:0-2247 GCA_031363325.1 Gemmataceae bacterium | reverse complement strand
GTGCAGGCGTAGTGGGCCGAGAGGAGCGTGTCCTCCGTCTCGATGACGGCCTCTTCGCCCTTCTTCGGCGGCCCCCCCTCGGCGACTTTCTCGACCGCGATGATCAAGGCGCCTTCCGCCAACCCCAGCGCCTGTTCGACGGCCTCGGCCAGGCGCGGCCGAATCTTGGGTTCGTTCTTCAATCGATCGATCGTGATCGCGATATCGTGTTTGATCCGCTTGTCGAGCCGGAGATCGTCGGTCAGGCGAACGAGTTGGCCGTCGACGCGGGCGCGCACGAAGCCGCGCTTCAGCATGTCCGCGAAGAAATCTTTGAACTCCCCCTTCTGACCACGCACGACCGGGGCGAGGATCAGAAACCGCGTATCGGGCGGCAGAGCCAGGATTCGATCGATGATCTGGTCGCGCGTCTGGGCCGTGATCGGTCGGCCGCAATTGGAACAATGGCCGAGCCCGATGCGAGCATACAGCACGCGCAGAAAGTCCGAAACCTCGGTCACGGTCCCGACGGTCGAACGCGGATTGCGACTGGCGGTCTTCTGTTGAATGCTGATGGCCGGCGACAGGCCGCCGATGTAGTCCACATCGGGCTTCGGCAACTGGCCAAGGAATTGCCGAGCGTAACTCGACAGCGATTCGACGTAGCGCCGTTGCCCCTCGGCGTAGAGCGTGTCGAACGCGAGCGACGATTTCCCCGACCCGCTCACGCCCGTGAAGACGATGAGCGAATCGCGCGGCAAAGTGAGATCGACGTTCTGGAGGTTGTGTTCCCGAGCCCCGCGGACGACAATCTGCTGGTTATCCATTGAGTACACTCACCCCCGGTGGGACCGCGATCGGAGTTCCTGGCTATCGCCGAACTAGTGTAAGCCAGTTTAGTATCGGCGCGGGCGGAGAACAACTGTGCAATGCTCTCCGCGTCGCGGCGAACGCTAGAATCCCCGTCATGCCCGAGCAACCGGCCGGACTCGCGATCGAGGCGGAGCGTGGCTACCTGGGGGCGATCGCCCGCATCCAGGTCGCGGCCCGACCGTGGCTCGCCGCCAAGCTCGATGCCAGCGACCTCGTGCAACAAACATTGTTGAAGGCCCATTCCGCACGCGAACAGTTTCGCGGAACGTGTGCCGAAGAACTGCGCGGCTGGCTCCGGCAGATTCTCGCCAACACGTTGGCGAACGCGCTGCGATCGTTCGGGCAGGCGAAGCGCGACGTTGGGGACGAGCGACCACTGGCGGTCGATCTCGACGCCAGTTGCTCGCGGCTCGACGCGTGGCTGGCGGCCGACCACACCAGCCCGAGCGAACGGGCCGGCGTGAACGAACGGCTCGAACGATTGGCGCGATCGGTGGCCGACTTGCCCGAGGATCAACGGGTCGTCATCTTGATGAAACATTGCAACGGCCGAACACTCGCGGACATTGCGACCGAGACGGGCAAATCGCTCGCGGCCGTCGCGGGCCTGCTTCGCCGTGGCTTGCAGACGCTTCGCGAACGACTCGGGGAAGGCGGGCCGGCATGAGCGAGACCGAGACCCAGGACCTCGATTCCGTGATCGCCGACTATCTGCAAGCGGCTGAGTCCGGTCACGCTCCGAATCCAGCCGAATGGATCGCGCGCCACCCGGCCCACGCGCCGGAACTACGAACTTTCTTCGCGGACCTGGGGCTGTTCGGTTCGTTCCTCGGCCTGTCGCGAGCGAGCAGCACCGACGACACAATCGACTACCGCGATTCGACATCGGCCACGCCGGTGGAACGGTTCGGCGAGTACGAATTGATCGCGGAGATTGGTCGCGGGGCGATGGGCATCGTTTACCGGGCCCGTGTCGCGGGTACGCAATTGGTCGTCGCGCTGAAGCAAGTGCAAACGGATCGATCGGGCGGGGCCGAGGCGATTGCACGATTTCGCGAGGAAGTCGAGAACATCTCGGCCCTCCGGCACCCGAACATCGTGCCGATCTTTCACGTCGGCGAGTCGAACGGGCGACCGTTTTTCACAATGGCCCTCGTCGAAGGCGGCAGCCTCGAAGATCATCTCGATCGATACAAGGGCGAACCGCGTCGCGCCGCCGAACTCGTGGCCAAGATCGCCCGGGCCGTTCACCACGCCCACCAACGGCGATTGTTGCATCGCGACTTGAAGCCATCGAACATCATGCTGGACGCGGCTGGCGAACCGCTCGTCGCCGACTTCGGCCTGGCGACGCGACTCGGCGAATCCGGGTCGGCGTCGGTCGGCGGGCCGGCG
>JANLUE010001287.1:0-7477 GCA_031363325.1 Gemmataceae bacterium | reverse complement strand
GGGGTTCACCCGGTGGGCTAACGCCCGACCGGCTCGCCTTTACGATGCCGTGATGGCAATCTGAAGCTCGATAACATGAATTGGCCCACCGCATTGGTCTCGAGTCGTGCCGCATGAGCGTTCTGCTGTCCGCCCAGTCGTTGACCAAGAGTTATGGCCCCCGTCCCTTGTTTGCTGAACTCGGGCTCGACTTGCGGGTCGGCGAACGAATCGGGCTGATCGGCCCGAATGGGGCGGGCAAGTCCACGTTGCTCCGCCTGCTCGCGGGCCAGGATGACCCTGATGTCGGCACGATCACGGTTCGGCGCAGTACCCGGATCGGCTACGTCACGCAGGACGATGCGTTTCCAGCCGACGTGTCCGTTCGCGACGTCTTGCTCGCGGCCCAGAGCGACGTTTCAGACGGACACGAGCGCGAGACGCGGGCCACAATCACTCTAACGCAGTTTGGGTTTGCCGACTTCGACCAACCGGCCGCGCTCCTGTCCGGCGGCTGGCGAAAGCGCCTGTCGCTCGCCCGCGAACTCGTTCGTCGGCCCGACTTCCTGCTTCTCGACGAACCGACCAACCATCTCGATTTGCCCGGCGTTGTCTGGCTCGAGCGCTTGCTCCGGGCCGCCCCATTCGGCTACCTCGTGGCCACGCACGACCGGGCGTTTCTCCGGGCCGTCGCCGACGAGATCGTCGAAGTGAGTCGATCGTACCCGACGGGCACCTTTCGCGTGGCCGGCCAGTACGACGATTTCATCGACAAGCGCGAGGACTTCCTGGAAGCGCAGGCCAAGCGACAAGAAGCGGTCGCGAACCAGGTCCGCAAGGAAACGGAATGGCTCGGCCGCAAAGAATCGGCCCAGCGACGCAAATCGAAGTCGCGGATTGAGGAAGCGGCCGATCGGCGGGCCGAGTTGGCCGACCTGAAGTATCGGAACACCGCCGGCGCGTCGGCCGGGATCGACTTCGCCTCGACGGGCCGACAGACTCGCAAGCTCCTGACGGCCACCGGGCTCGCCAAATCGTTTGGCGAGCGAACGTTGTTCTTGGAACTCGACATCGCCTTGACTCCCGGCACGCGGCTCGGCTTGCTCGGCCCGAACGGCAGTGGCAAGAGTACGTTGCTCCGCGTATTGGCTGGCGAAATCGAATCGGAGGGCGGGGCGATCGTTCGGGCCGACGCGCTGCGCACCGTGATGTTCGAACAGGGTCGAGCCGCGCTCGACCCCGATGTGCCGTTGCGAAAAGCTCTTTGCCCGAACGGCGACACGGTCGTGTTCGATGGCCGTCCATTGCACGTTGGAGCATGGGCGAGTCGATTTCTGTTTCGACCCGATCAACTCAATGTGGCGGTCGGCGAATTGTCGGGCGGCGAGCAGGCGAGGGTTCGGATTGGTCAACTCATGCTTCGACCGGCGGACGTGCTGTTTCTCGACGAACCGACGAACGACCTCGACATCCCGGCCCTCGAAGTCCTCGAAGACAGCCTGGCCGAGTTCCCTGGGGCGGTCGTGATCGTCAGCCACGATCGCGAACTCCTGGACCGCCTGTGCACCGAAGTGATTGGCCTCGACGGTCGCGGCGGTTCGGCCCGCTACGCGTCGGTCGACCAATGGCTCGCGGCGATTGAAGCGGCCGCCGAACCAGCGAAGAAGGAGAAGCTCGCCGCCAAGGCTGCCCCGGTCGCGGCGAAAACAAAGCGGCTGAGCTACAAGGAACAGCAGGAATGGGACGGCATGGAGTCGGCGATCCTCACGGCCGAGGAGTCACTCGCGACCCGCCATGCCGATGTCGAACGCGCATCGACGGCTGGCCACGCGATTCTGTCCGACGCGTGCCGAGCGATGGAAGACGCCCAGCGCGAAGTCGATCGACTCTATGCGCGGTGGACGGAGTTGGAGGGGAAGCGGACGTAAGCCAAGGCTATTGGGAATGGCAACTCCGACAGTGGGAGGACGAGCCGAGCCCCAAGTCCGAGTTCCGCCTCAGGCCGGTTCTTCCGATCGTGCTGTACACCGGCGACCGACCCTGGGGCAGCCCGATGACGTTGCGCGAGCTACTCGACGAGCCCAAGGCGTTCCATGCTTTCGTTCCAGACTGGCGGCCAATATTTTGGGAGTTGAACAAACAACAACCCGACGATCTGGTCAATGGCCCGGATGCATTTCTACAGGCGCTCGCCATCCTGACGGCCGACCGCCAAGAGTTGGAGAAAGCGAAGCCTTTGTTCCTGGCGATCTTTCAACGCCTGGAACAATTGGCGAAGGTGAAACCCGAACGCTGGGCTGAACTGGTAGAATTTCAACTGGGTTGGGCATGCCACAAGCGGCCGCGCGACGAGTTGGCCATCTGGAACGATTTGGCAATTCAGGCCCAATCGGACGCCGCCCTGAAGAGGAGAATCGAAGCCATGGCCACGACCGCCGCCCAAGAACTGCAAAAAGAAAGAAGGCCACAAGCTGGGACACACGCTCGGCCTACAGGAAGGTCGAACAATCGGCGCGATCGCGCAAGCTCGCCGAACGCTTGTGAATCTCGGTCAGCGGCGATTCGGTCCGCCCGACGAGGCGATCTCCGCGACATTGGCGAATGAATCCCGTTTGGAACGACTCGAAGCAATGATCGATCGAATCGTCGAATCAAGCGCCTGGAGCGAAGTCGTTCGGGATTGAGTTTTTACGACGACAGGAACACACACCAAGGAATTGATCGTTGCGTTGGCCGTTGGCGATCATCGGCCTGCTATGCACCTCGAGCCGCGCGCACAACCCCGACGTACTTCGCGGCGAGTTCGCGAATCTGGTCGAACGCCCTGGCGGCGACGAGTTTGGGGTCCACGAGTTGCCCGCCGACGCCCAGGCAGCACGCCCCCGCCTTGATGAACTCGCTCGCCGTGCTCAGGTCGACGCCGCCGGTCGGCATCAGGCGGATTTGCGGCAACGGGCCACGCATTGCCTTGAAGAACGCGGGGCCAACAACGTCGGCCGGGAACACCTTGACCACGTCGGCACCGGCCTCCCAGGCGGCGAGAATCTCCGTCGGCGTGAACGCGCCCGGCATCACGACTTTGCCGTATCGCTTGCAGAGCCGAATCACGTCGAGGTTCACCGTCGGGGCCACGATAAACTCGGCCCCCGCGAGGAGGGCCGATCGGCAGGTCTCCGGGTCGAGCACCGTGCCGGCCCCGAGTACGATTGTGTCGCCAAGTTCCCGCTTCGCTTCGCGGATCACATCGAGCGCGTTCGGAACGGTCAGCGTCACTTCCGCGGCCGTGATCCCGCCAGCGGCCAGCGCGCGAATCACTTCCACGAGCCCGGCCGGGTCAGGGGCCCGGACGACGGCCACGATTCCACCGGCGAGTATGCGGTCGAGAGACATTCGTTATACCCGTTCGATCAGCGTCTGAGTCTTGAGCAGGGTACGATCGTCGGGGAAGGTATGGAAGGTGTTTATGACGAGGCACCCGGCCCGGGCGTCGGCCGTCACGAAGCCCAGGGGCGACAACGCGAACCGGTGATGTGGGGCTAACAGATGCAACAGCCCACGCTTGCGGCCGTCGGCGATCAATTCGTCGTGGACCTTCGGGAAGAGTTGCGGCGACAACGTTTCGGCCTGGGCACTCATCTGATAGGAGATGACGGGCGAGGCGCGGAAGGCGTCGGTCTGTTCGCCGAGAAAGCGGTGCCTCCAGACTCGCCCCCGGCCGGGGAGCATTTCGCCGCGGGCCGCGATCAACTCCGTCAGATGCAAGTCGGGCGTGTTCCAGGTGATGACGTGGCCGGCCGGCGTGATCCGCACGGTCAACGTGTAATCGTCGCGACGAACCTGGTGGGTCGCCAGCGTTTCGTAGAGTTCGGGATGGAGTGGCCGCCGAAACAGGTGGAGCGCGACGGCGCTCACCGGCGGTCGAATGGCGAAACTGTTCATGGCATCACGGCAAGCCCTTCGGTGTCCCGTCGGCGCGATTATAACGCCCGCCCGTTCGGCCACAACCCGAGGTCGCGAGCGATTTCAAGTTGAGCTTGAAATTGGATTTCCTGTTCGCACTCCGCAGGTCGCCGCGCGAAGACGGCGCTACCGTTTCTCCCCAATCAGCTTCTCCGCCCGCCTCAAGCTCGCCTCCACGTCTTTGCCCTCGTGGAACAACAGCACGCCGCGTGCCCGCACGGTTTGGCCCGGCCCGCAGTCGCCGAACGACGGGTCGGCGTGCAGGCAGGGGACCGGGGGGTTGTTCCAGGCCCGGTGCAACGGCGCCCACGCGGTGACGACCCAACGCGTTCCCGCTTCGTTCCGACACGCGACGACTGAGCCACGCGTGACCTTGTTCGTTCCCGTCTGAGCATTGAACCCCGTCAGGCCCTTGAGCATCGCGCACACCTGCGCCCGCAAGTTCGTGAGCGGTTCCTTCGTTCCATTCGCGATCGACAGTTCCATGCGAACCACGTCGCCATCGGGCTTCACGCGGGCACCGATCGTGATTCCATTCGGCAGGCGGCGTTCGAGTTCAAGCTCGCCCACGCCTTCTTTCGCGGTCCATTCGAGCGGCGGTAGTTTCACTTTGTCCCAGATCGTCGGCACGTGCGTGTGGGCGAGATACGTGAGGCCGAGGTTCGACCAGATTGCTTCGGGCACATCGACGACCGCGTAACCCCCATCGGCCCACGGCGCGAACACGCTCACCTTCGTTTCGCGTTGCGGGTCGAGCGCCCCATCCGGGAAGCCGATTCGCGGATGTCGGCCGCCGGGGTACGGCAACAGCACGAGCGGCTCGCCGGCCTTGCGGGCGGGCATAGGCTCATATCGAATCGACCATTTCTCCAGGGCCGATCGAATCTCGGCTTCACCCAGCCCGGTCGCCGTGCGAACTTCGGCCGGCGTGTAGCCGTGCCGGCGAACCATGTTGTCGAGCCACGCCCGCAAGGCCTCGTCCTTCGCCGGCCGGGCCGTTGCGAGATCGTCCGGTCGAACCTCCAGCTTCTCGAATCGCGCGAGCGCCGACCGATATTCGGCCAGGCACTCCGGCGGCAACACGTCTTTGCTCCGGGCGATTTCGTCGCGCACGCGGCGAACCAGATACTCCTTCTCTTCGCGTCGCGGCCGAAGCGGTTGGCCCGGCACATCGACCCACCACGGGGCCGTGTGCGCGAAGCGAACTCGCCCGTCGGGCCGATCTTCGAAGCAACGCACGCACACCCAGCCACTCGATTCGGGCGTGAAGTCCACGGCGAACGATGTCTCGCGTGCACCGGTTGCAAGTACTTTGTTCTGCGGCATGAACGTTCGCACGACTCGGCCGTTCGCGACCAATTCGGCGAACGCCAGGGGGTGTTCGCTCTGAATCGTTCCGGTCACACGCAACGGCCCGGTCGGGCGAATCGTCTCGCCCGGCGACTTGCCGTTCAACTCGGCGAGCAACATCGGCCCGGTGGTCACGAAGCTTCGGCCACCACGGAGGCCGGCGAACCAGTCGTCGTATTTGAATCCGTTGGGAAGATGCACGTAGACTCGGCCGAATCCAGCCGGCACCGGGTGCACGCCGTTGGCCGTGCCGGCCGACGGGACCATTTTGAAGCCGGCGTCGAGCAAGGTGTAGTACTGGCCGAGCGTGTAGTGCAACCATTCGCGTTCGGTCCCGCCCTTGCTCCCTCGGGGCGGTTGCAAGAAGCCGGCCGATTCGCTGTTCCAGTCCTTGAAGGCGAACTCCGTTCGCCACAGGTGATTGTTCGTTAGTTCGTAGAGCGTGGCCCCCGACGCGTGTGTCAGCGTCATCCCGAACGGCCAATCGAGCTTGTCCATGTCGAGTAGCGCACCCTCGGCACGGGCTTGGTCGGCGACCGGCCCAATCGGCGGGAACCCCCGCCCGAACGCGGATTTGTGCCCGATCACGAACAACGCCCCCAGGGTGTGTTGCTTCGGGCCGACCGTGAAGATTTCGTACTCGGTGTTGCGTGGCCAAATCACGTGCGTCGAATCGACTTCGATCAACTTGTCCGGGATCGCGCCGGGAATGTTCTTGTCGCCGGCCGTCGGTGGCGTGAACGCTTTCGTGACCCAGTACGTGAGCGGGAACGCGACGTTCAGGTCCTCTGCGAGTACGACCGTCGGCAATTCTTCGAGCGTGCGATGGATGTGCGTCTCGCCGGAGTACCAACCGCGTTCGGCCAGGTTCGCCCAACGGCGCAACGAAACGCGAACGGTTGTTGGCCCGCTCAGGTCGGTCGATTTCGTTTCGGGAAAGTACTCCTTGCCGCGTTCGACGACGAGCGAGTACTTGCCCGGTGGCAGGTCCACGTGAAACGGATGCGCGGAGACCGAAGTGTGTTTCTCGACCGAACGGGCGTTGATCCAGTTCGTCTTGTCGTAGGTCACGGCCGAGCCCTTTTCGGACTTGACGAAGTACGAACCCCCGTCCGCGCCCTGAAGGTAAACGCGAGCGGCGACGGGCTTGCCCGTCGCGGCATCGACGACATCGCCGGTCAGGTGAACGGTGTCGGCCGCATGGGCGGTCAACACGTGGGCGGCCACGAAAAAGATCGCGAGGGAGGTTCGCATGTCGACCTGCGGGAGAGGAGTCGGTCGTACCTTGGGGATGATACGCTTCCGGATTTCGCGAGCCCACATTGTGCGCGATCGGTACGAGTGCGCTTCAGGCCGTCCAGTCTTCGACGATCAGCCCCGGGATGCCCAAGAAGTCGGACCGATTGCGCGACAACAGGATGAGGACGCGGGAGAGTGCGGTCGCCGCGATTCGCAGGTCCATCGTCGCGGTACGAAGGCGCAATCGCGAGATTTGGTCAAACGAGGTCGCCACGCTTGTGTCGAACGGAAGAATCGGAGCCGAGGAATAGCCAATTCGGACTCGCTCCAACATCTCGTAGCCGCGGATCAGGTCAATCGGTCGACGCGCACGGTTCAGAAACGCGTGTGACCCAATGACTTGTTCGTGAAAGCTCACAATCGACAGGGCAAAATCCGCAATGGAATGTTGACTCATCCGACCCGCCAATGTTCCGTACCCAACACCCGTTTTGTGTTGGAGAATGCTGACGTGATCGGTATCGAGCAGAAACTTCATTTTTCGCCCGACACATTTTCCGGTTGCCGATCGGATTGCCGATACTCGCGTCCGAGCCGCAGTACTTCTTGAAACGTCTCGATGTCGGTCACCGACCCGGTGAGGTTCTCAAGCCAATTCTTCGGGCGTTCCGGCTGCGCGCGCATCTCCGCGACGATCCGTTCGAGGTTCGACAATCGCTCGGTCAACGCCACAAGGGTCGGGTCCATTTCATTTCTCGTGCCCCACCGCCATTCTGACGGCTCGAAAGCCCGGAAGCAAGTCGGGCCGTGTTGAACCAAAGTAGAAATGTCCGGTCTTAACCAGTTAGAAATGTCCTCTTGGAGCAGGCCAAGGAGGGCAGGTCATGCTGGTACAAGAGGAAGGCCGGATCGCGATGAGTCAGCGCGAACGCGATGTGCTGAAGGTGAT
>JANLUE010001261.1:0-2079 GCA_031363325.1 Gemmataceae bacterium | reverse complement strand
CCGCTCGAGTCGGCCACGCTTGTCATCCGGCGCGGGGAGCGGTGCGATGATCCGCGAGGCGTACTTTTTGTCGTGGTGGACGGCGTTGTTCGCCACGACCGTTTTCGCGGGGAAGTCGATCGTCAGCGCTTCGCCCGTGTTCGGGTTCGGCTCGAAGAACGGGGCCCCGGTGCTCGCGACCGTGATCCGGATGTGATGGCCGACGTTGAAGATCTGGCTGAGCCAGCCAACGTCGAATGCCACCTTGTGAACTTGGCCGGGCTCCAGGAAGACTTCGCGCTCGTATCCCTCCCGATAGCGGGCGCGACGAACGTAGTCCAGCAGCAAGATCGATCGGCCATCGGGGTATACGTCGCAGACGCGGACGATGAAGTCCGTGTCCTTCGCCGACGATGAAACGAACAGTTCCGCTTTGACCTTGCCGGTCCATTCGACGGGCTTCGTCAACACTTCGGTCGTGAAAGTCAGCACTTCGGCTTGCTTCTCGAATGGTCGAGCGTCCTTCGCGCCGGGGAACGCTCGGCCGGGAATCTCGTTCGGGTGCAACGGGTCGGCCCGGAACTCGGTCGCGGACTTTTCCTCCGTAGGGACTTCCTCGGAAAGTTTGGTGCCGGCCCGCAGATAGTACGACGTGTCCGTTGCCTTGATCGGCCAGTCAGGGGCGTCGCGCCAAACGTTGCCCGCCGCGCCGGGTTCGCCGGTCGCGCCCATCACGTAATAGCGAACGGCCGATTCCCTTTCGACGCCATTGTCCACGCCCTTCAAGTAATGATCGAACCAGCGCAACAAGTGTTTTTCGCGCTCGAAGGTCGCGTTCGCCGGATAGGTCAGGTCGCCGACGCGATTGTCCTTGGCGCCGCCGTGCGGCCAGGGGCCGATGATTAGTTGCTGCTTGCCCCGACCATTCGGCCCGCCCTTGTGTTGTCGGCCGATGTAACTCTCGACCGAACCCACGCACATGAAATCGAACCAGCTCCCAAGCGTGAAGCACGGCACGTCCATCTTGTCGATGTGGAGCGTGCAATCTTCCTGGCGCCAGTAGTCGTCGTACGTCGGGTGCGCGAACCATTCGGCCATCAGCCGGCGATTGTCCTTCGGGTCGCGACACACCGAGTCCATCTGCTTGAATCGCTCCGGCCGGGTGGTCCCGCCAATGCGATAGCCCTCGTGGAACAGGCTCAGGCCGGTATCGGTCATGTACTGGGCGACGAGATGGGGCGGCCGCGTGACGGCGAGAAAGTTCTGCGCGAAGCCCGCTTGCGAACCGCCCATCGTGCCAACCTTGCCGGTCGACCACGGTTGCTTGGCGAGCCATTCGACCGTGTCGTAGCCGTCTTTTTTCTCACCCCAACCCAGGGCTCGGTAACCGACCCAGGTACCCTCGGAGCGATGCGCCCCGCGAAAGTTCTGAGCGGCGACGACGTAACCGTTCGCCGCGAGTTGGGCGAACGCCTTACGGGTGCCGACTCCGCCGAGGTCGGCGTAACGTTGTTCGTAGAGAACGGGCCAGGGGCCTTTGCCCGGCGGGAAATACAGGTAGGTCGAGAGGCGCGTGCCATCGCGCATCGGGACCATCTCGTGTTTCTCGGTGATCGCGCCGAAATCAATTGGGGGATCGGCCGCAGTCACCGGTCCAGCAAAGAGTATGGCGACGAAGATTTGTCGATTCATGGGAAAGACTCCGGAGGCGAGAATCCATCGCCGCCCTGGATCCGTTCGCAATTAAACTTCCTTATGAATTTGTGTCATTTCGGGTCATTTTGTGTCACCTTCGCCTGAAGTGATTGGTGGATCGGCGTTTACGGCTCGCGTGAATCGGAAGTGCTTGCGAGATGGAATCTTAAGTCTGTTGCCTCCTGAAGAATCGATGCCACGGCCCGAACTCTCACTTTTCATCATAATATACAAAAGAACACATGTCAAGACTCGAAAAAGATCGTCGGTTTTAGACCACAGTCGGATTGAAACCTGGAGTTTGTCTCATCGCGGATGGGCGAGCGTGTCCCAGGGTAGCCCGCGGACAACCCTGGGCTGGGGGATGTAACGCCTTCGGCGTAGAATCCCAATCCCGTGCCATTA
>JANLUE010001216.1:0-1073 GCA_031363325.1 Gemmataceae bacterium | reverse complement strand
ACGGAACGGCGGGCGCTTCGCGAGCAATTCGTACAGAATAGCCCCGAGGGCATACACATCGACGGCCGCGCCGATCGGGTTGGGCGTAGCCTGCTCAGGGGCCATGTATTGCAAGGTGCCGAGGATCTGCCCGGTGGCGGTTGCGTCGGAGTGCATATCGCGCACCTTGGCCAATCCGAAGTCCGCGATTCGGGGCGAGCCATCTTCGGCGAACAGCACGTTGGCCGGCTTCAAGTCGCGATGAATGATCCCGTGCGAATGTGCGTGATGCACCGCCTGGGCGAGTTGTTGAGCGAGCATGGCGCTTTCGCGCGGCGAGTGCGGTCGATCCTTCAGCCGGGCCTTCAACGAATCGCCCGCCAGGTATTCCAGAACCAGGTACGGCCGACCGGCGCTCTCGCCGACTTCGAAAATCTGGACGATGTGCGGATGCTGTAGGCGGGCGATCGCCTCGGCCTCCGTCTGGAATCGTTGCGACAGGTGCTCCGTGTCTTCGACGTGGGCGATCATCTTGATCGCGACGTGGCGTCCCAATTTCTGACTACGCGCCAAAAACACGACGCCCATTCCGCCGCGACCCAGCACGCGAAGAATCTCGTAGCCGGCGATCGTCGGCAGTACGGTCGAGTCGAGCCCACGCGTCTCGCGCCGGCGGAACACGAACTGAATCTGATCGCGTTGATTGGGGAAGCGCTCCAGGTACGTTTGCTCGTCCACCGAGTCGCCGCGCCGACCGCGATAGTCGATGTCGAGGTGCAGCAGCTCCCGAAACACGAGGGTCGGATCGCTATCGGTGAATTCCCGAAGGTACTGTTCCAGGTCGGGCGGCTCGCCGGACTGCCAGGACGCCTCGAAGCGCTGGCACGCGTCGTCGATGCGATCGAGCACGTCCGCCAGCGGTTGTTCCTTCGCGGTGGACATGGTGCCCCGTGCGTCGTCGAACTTGATCGGGTTGAACAGCCAATTTTCCGCCGAACCGACAAGGTTGTCAACCACGTGGGTACGTGGCGGCAGAACTCCGATTCTGCCGGGGCAGACAAAAAGCTTCGCATTGAGCCAGCGGCTCGAACCCA
>JANLUE010001169.1:0-5295 GCA_031363325.1 Gemmataceae bacterium | reverse complement strand
ACCTCTCAAAATCCTTCGCTGCTGACGGAATACGACGATTTGCTCTATTCCTGTGCAAACTGCAATCAAATCAAGCGGGATCTAATCGTTCCCGATCCAACGCTTGTTCTCGACTCCGGCGCGGTCAAAATCCTTCGTGATGGAAGTCTGTGGGCGCGCTCGATATCGGCACGGACTGTCATTGGCACTCTACGCCTCAATCGTCCGAAGCTGTGCAAGTACCGACGGATGTGGATGCAGATTGTGGCGATCGCCCTCAAGTTCGATCCGGAGTTGTGGCGACAACTGCTCGGCTTTCCCGACGACCTGCCGGACCTGACGCTTTCTCGACCGTCCGATGGCAACTCACGGCCCGAGGGAATCGAGGAGTCGTACTTTTCCCGTCGTCAGCGCGACGAGTTACCGGACACCTATTGACGCTGTCTGCGGGCTCAAACATCAGGACGACGGTCCGACTTCGCAGTCGTAGAATCTTTCTCGACCCCGCACAACGCGAGCCATCGACCGATGCCGATGAAACCTTCGCGATTCTTGTTCCCGATCGTCCTGCTCGCGGGAGCCGGCTGCGGCCCTTCGTCGAAACCGGACCTCGTCTGGGGTCGAAGCGGCGTGCTCGATGGCGACCTGAAGCGGCCTCGGGCGGCCGTCATCGATGGCGAAGGTCGCTTGTGGATTGTCGACTTCACGGCTCGCGTCCAGGCGTTCGACCTCGACGGCAACTACCTGGGGCCGACCTTCACGACGCCGGACTTTCGCAACGGCCGGCCGAGCGGTCTCGGCGTCACGAACAACGGCCAACTCATCGTCTGCGATTCGCATTACAGTTGCATCCGCATCTATTCGGCCGACGGCAACGAACTTCGCATGATGGGTGGCACCAAGGGCAATGAGCCCGGCCAGTTCGGCTACATCTCGGACGCGGTTCAGGACGAGGAGGGGTTCTTTTACGTCAGCGAGTTCGGCATCAACGAACGAATCACGAAACTGGCGAGCGACGGCACGTTCGTCGCCTGTTGGGGCAAGTCGGGCACGGCCGAGGGCGAGTTCAATCGCATCCGGGCGCTCGCGCTTGGACCGGACGGCAACTTGTACATTGCCGACTCCTGCAATCACCGCATCCAGGTCTTCACGCGGGCCGGCGAATTCGTCAAAACAATCGGCACGGAAGGCGAGGAACCTGGCGAATTGAAATACCCCTACGATCTGGCGTTCGGCCCCAAGGGGGACCTGTACGTGATCGAACGCGGCAACCATCGCCTGCAAAAGTTCTCGTCGGCCGGCGTCTCGAAAGGTGTCTGGGGCGGCCGCGGCCGCCAGCCCGGCCAATTCTCCGACCCCTGGGCCCTGGTCGTCGACAAAAAAGGCCGGGTCCACGTGATCGACACCGAGAACCACCGCGTGCAGCGAATTGATTTCTGAGACAGAGTATCACACCACAAAGGACACAAAGACCACAAAGCGAGGAACAAGAATGAAATCATCGACTGTCGTTGATGTCTTGATTTCTTCGTGTCCTTTGTGTTCTTTGTGGTGAGATGCTTCTTGGGATTTGCTCGAATGCGGCTTGTCGGACTGCTCATCGATCACTGGCTGGTTGCCGCGATCATCGCGGCGATCCTGGTCGCGGTCGCGCGCGTGGGGTTCGGCCGACGTGTTCGGGCCTTCTGGCCAGTCGTCGCGACCGTATTTCTCGGCGGCCATTTTCTGTTCGCCAATGTTCGATTCGGCGAGGCGACGCGCTACGAGATGCCGGCCTGGATATTGGCCGGCGTCGTCGGACTGTTGCTTCTCAAAACTCTCAATCTGATCTTCACGGGCCGGTGGTCGCGGCACATCGCATGGGCGCTCGCGGCGATTTTCGTGTTCGCGACGGGCGGGTTTCTCGAAGCGGTGCAGTCTTCCGGGCTGACGGCCGTCCGCAGTTTGCGGACGCTCGAGTTCGTGCAGCCCTGGTGGCTTGTGTTGCTCGTCGTATTGCCCGTGCTCGTTCGATTTAGTTATCGCAGCCTCGCGGGGCTCGGGCCGATTCGTCGTTGGGTCGCGCTCGGACTGCGGTGTCTGCTCGTGACGTTCCTGATCCTCGCGCTCGCCGAGCCGCGCCTGCGTCGGCCGAACGAAAACGTCTGCGTGCTCTATGTCATCGATCGTTCGCTGAGTGTGCCGCAGGAGCAGAACCCGGCGGCCTCCGAAAACGAACGAGATCAACGCTGGATTCGACTTCAGCAATTCGTCCACACGGCCGTCCAGCAACGCGGCATCGGCCATCGCAACGATCTCTCGGGCGCCATTCTGTTCGCCCGTCGACCGCGATTAGTGTTACCCCCCGGGGCGGTCGACAAGTTGCGGGTTCGCGACGCGCTCGCGGGCACGATGGACCCGAACTACACGGACATCGCGGCCTCGTTGAAACTCGCGATGGCCAGCTTCCCCGAAGGGGCCGGCAAGCGCGTCGTCCTCATTTCGGATGGCAACGAAAACCTCGGCAACGCCGAGGAGCAAGCCAACCTCGCCAAGCAGACGGGCGTGCAGATCGATGTGATTCCCTTGGCCGAGGGCTATCGCCACGAGAACGAAGTGCTCGTGCAAGGGATCGAGGCCCCGCCGCAGGCCGCGAAGGGCGCGCGACTGCCGATCAGCGTGCTCGTGCGTAATGCCCATCCGAGCCGGACGGTGTTCGGTCGCCTGGCACTCTTGCAAACTCGCGAAGGCGAGGAACGTTCGATCCCGATGGTCGGCAAGCCCGAGGAAGAGAAGTCGCCGTATCGCGTTCGCCTCGTGCCCGGCCTAAACCCATTCAGTTTCCGTGACAAGGCCGAGGCGAAGAAGGTCACGCCGGAAGAAGAACAACTCGGCCTGTCGTTCTCGTATCGCGCCGAGTTCTTTCCGGAGGGTACGGACGACGGCACGGGTAAGGACGCTCAGGCCGGCCTGCCGGGCGATCGCATCCAGAACAACCAGGCCCTCGCCCATGTGATCGCACGCGGATCCCGACGCGTGTTATTCATCGAGAAGGAACAACTGCAAGACAAATCGTATCCGCATCAATACCTGATCGATCGGCTCGTCGCCGCCAAGTTCCTCGTCCTACCAACAACGCTCGGCAAGCTCCCCCAGAACAAGGACGAATTGCCCGTCTATTTGAGCAACTTCGATTGCGTGGTGATTGGTGATATCGCGGCCGACCTGTTCACGCCGATTCAACACGAGGCGATTCGCTCGAACACGCACGATCAAGGTTGCGGGCTCGTGTTCGTCGGCGGGCCGGATAGCTATGGTGCCGGGGGCTATCAGAAGACCCCGATCGAGGCGGCCCTGCCCGTCGATAGTGAAATCAAGGCGATGAAGGCGGCCGGCCGGGGCGGGCTGGTGCTCATCATGCACGCGTCCGAAATGGCGGACGGCAACAAATGGCAGAAGGAAGTCGCCAAGCTCGCGATCGATCGGCTCAACGCGATCGATATGGTCGGCGTGTTGTATTACGATGGCTCGACGCGCTGGCACGTCAAGTTTCAACAGGTCGGCGACGACAAGAATCGGCTGAAGGCCGAGATCGATCGCATGGTCCCGGGCGACATGATGGACTTCGACCCGTTCCTCCGAGCGGCCTGCGACACGCTTTCCGATCCCGCGCATGCGCTGGCCGTCAAACACACGATTGTGATCTCGGACGGCGACCCGCAATTGAACGCCCCCGGCCGCAAGGCGCTGGCCGACATGAAGGCAGCGAACATCACATGCTCCTCGGTCGGCGTGGCCACGCACTCGCCGGCCGAAGATGTCAAGATGTCGGAAATGTCCGACGGTGCGGCCAAGGGCGGCAAGTACTACAAGGTCACCAATCCAAACCAATTGCCTGCGATCTACATGCGCGAGAGTCGGCGCGTTTCTCAGTCGTTCCTGTACACGAAAGAGTTCAAGCCGAAGCTGTCGCTGCGAACCGCGCCGGCCGACAAACTGGACGACCCGCTGCCGAGCTTGTTCGGCTTCATTCGCACGACTTTGAAGCCATCAGCGTTGGCGGAAATGCAAATCGAAGGGCCACGCCTACCCGATCAACAGTTCCCGATCCTCGCCACGTGGCAGTACGGCCTCGGTCGATCGGCCGCGTTCACGAGCGACGCCAAAGCCGTCCCAGGTCCGAAGGGGAGCTGGGACCGGGACTGGGCCGCGAGCGACATCTATCAGAAATTCTGGGAGTCGACTGTCGGCTGGGCGTTGCGTGGCGTCGAGACCGAACGACTGGTGCTGACGACGGAATATCGCGAAGGAAAAGTTCGCGTTGTGGTCGAAGCTCGGGACGAGGCGAATCGACCGATCACCGATTTGAAACTCGAAGGGAAAGTGTCGAGTCCCGGGGGGTTCCGCGAGGGCGCGGTTCCAATTGATTTGAAATTCGAACAACGGGCGGGCGGGTATTACGAAGCGGAGTTCAAGGCCGAGGAAGCCGGTTCGTACATCGTGAACGCCCGGGCCAAACAGCGGGCAAGCGCCTACACGGGTCGCAAGCAACGCGGCCTGCCGATGACCACCGTCGAGAAGGATGGCCGACTGGAGCTGCTGGACGGCACGCCCGTGCGCAAGGACGCGAACGGCAAGCTGCTCTATGCCGACGACGGCACACAGGTTCCGATTGAAGAAGAAAAAGAACGCGTCGTCGATCAACGTCGGGCGGGCGTCACGGTGTCGTATTCGCCGGAGTTCGCGGACCTGGAACCGAACAGCACATTGCTGAAGAACCTGGCCCGCATCACGGGCGGCGAAGTGCATTCGGAAGACTCGATGGCCCTCGCCGACCTGGCCGCCTCTCGCAATCTCTATAGACCGGCCCCGGAGAACGTGCGAGCGTTGCTTCCCCTCTGGTACTGGCTGGTGTTCCTGGCCGGCGTGGGTTTGCTCTTGGATGTCGGCGTGCGTCGAATCTCGCTCGAACCGGGCGAAGTGAAAGTGTTGGCGCAGAAAGTTTGGGATCGGGCCCGCAAGGTGGACGCCGACGCATCAACAGAGGACGATGCGTTTCTGGCCCGCCTGCGCGTGAAGAAGGCGGTGGCTGGCGAGAACCTCGAGCGCGAACGCGCCGGCCGCAAGTTCGACCCGACCGGCCCCACGACCGAACCACCACCCCCCGGCGCGGACGGTGCCGAACCCACAGGGCCGCCCGTCTTCACCCCGAAACCCCCGCCCAAACCCGCCCCCACGGAAGCCAAACCAGAACCGGCCGAAGATTACTTCAGCAAGCTGCGCAAGGCCAAGGAACGGGCGCCACATGATCGTTAGCCGCGAGGCGCTAGCCGAGCG
>JANLUE010001153.1:0-1731 GCA_031363325.1 Gemmataceae bacterium | reverse complement strand
CGAGTCCTTGACCAGGAGGTCGGTCCAGGGGCGCTCGTCGGCCGGAGCGCGAGCGTTGAGTGCCAGTGCGAGAAGGAGTGTAAATCGCATGAGTTCGATCGAGTGGGGGGCAGACTCAGTTTACCCGCGCGGCCGACGTCGGCCCGCCCTTTTTTCGTCGCGTCGTGGTCCTCAAAGTCGGCCCAGTCGGAAAATTCCGCCTATTTTCGTTTGTGTGACGGCATTGGCGCGCGTAAGATGTCCGTATTCGCACAGCCAGTTCGCGGCGGACTCCCGTCTTAGCCGTCGCGAACTCGTCGGAACCCCGTCACCGCGCGAAGATCTCGTACCGTCGATTTCGGAGGACCACGGACTCGGTCGCGCCCATTTCCCCCGCTCGTTCTCGGTTCGCCACGTTCGCCTCAATCTGGATTGATCCATCACTGTTGATGGATTGAACCGTCCCGCGCGCCGCGCATTCGCCGCCGCACGCCGGGCCGGGCTTTCACGTCCCTCCTTTCGGAGACGTTTCGCATGGCTCGTACTCTTCGGGCGCCCTTGGGCCGCCACCTCGACCTGGAAAACCGACTCACGCCGGCCGTGACCGCCACGTTCTTGACGGACACTTTGGTCGTCACCGGCGACAGCGCCGCCAATTCGATCGTCGTCTCCGCGGACATGAGCGGCAATCTCGTCGTGACCAATGCCGGAAACCCGGTCGATGTCCGCGTCATCAGCGGGATGGCGAATAAAGCCAGCACGACACTCATCCAGGTCAGAACTGGCGCCGGCAACGATTCGATCGTACTCGATCGATCGCTCAACACGCTCGACGCGAACGGCAAGATCGCCGCGTCGCCGAACGCGATCCTCTGGGGCGGTTCGGGCAACGACACGCTGACGCCGCAGATCGGCGGGTTCACGGGCGGCGTGATCGGTGCCCCGATCATTGGCAACGTGACCCAATACGGCGGGGACGGGAACGACACGCTGACCAGCGGCTTCGGCAACGACCTCATGTACGGCCAGGGCGGGAACGACACGCTGATCTGGCTGCCGGGCACGCTCCTCGACGTGTACGAGGGTGGGGCCGGAACGGACAATGCGGTCATTGTCGGAAATGACAACGGCCAGGGCGACGCGTTCGTTCTGTCGCAGCACCCGACGGTCCCCGGTCGCGTTCTGTTCCAACGGACGAACCTCGTGCCGTTCTTCGTGGACATCAACGATTGCGAACGCGTGACGATGAACACGCAGTCCGGCGACGACACGATTCAGATCAACGATCTGTGGGGCACGGATGTCCGCGCGGTCGCCGTGAACGCTGGCATCGGCAACGACAAGATCGATGGGTCGGCCGTGCTGGGCAACGTGCGGCAAGAACTCATCGGTGGCGACGGAAATGATTCCATCGCGGGCGGGGCCGGCATCGATCTGATTAGCGGCGGAGCCGGCGACGATCTGCTGCTCGGCAACGGCGGGGCCGATTCGCTGATTGGCGATTCGGGCAACGATTCGCTGGACGGCGGGGCCGGGGCCGATTCGCTTTCCGGGGGCGACGGCGACGATTCGCTCGTCGGCGGCGACGGCAAAGATCGGCTCATTGGTGGCGGCGGCGCGGACACCTTCGTTCTCCTCGGCGCGGACGTGGTGCTCGACTTCAGCGTGACGGATGGCGATCTCATGATGTAGTCCGGGTGGCCCGCTCGCTCCGCGAGCGGTTCGATCTCCCCAACAAGAAGTCCGCCATTG
>JANLUE010001093.1:0-5818 GCA_031363325.1 Gemmataceae bacterium | reverse complement strand
CAGCAGACGGCGCAGGCGTCACTTCGACGACAGGCAAAATGATGTTCGATCCCGTTCAGATCTGCACAATTCTGAACGAGGAGCATGTGACGACGAGCTCACTCAGAGTGATGTCGTCCATGTCGTATTGAACCGAAATAGACTCGTCGGGCGCCAAGCGGAATTCGCCGCTCCGAAACGCGGCGAATGGTGGGAACGCGAACATCTTCACCGGCAATGGCCCTCGATGACCGGATTCTCCCGTGCCGACTGGCGTCACAACGATGGTCTCCTCCGTGCGATTCTCGACGGTGAACTCCGTAAGGAAAGTGAAGCTTATCCCACAGAACAGGAACATCGACAGCCAGAGAAATGGGTAGGTCGCGTACTTCAGTATTCGAAGGAACTTCTGCATATGCGATCCTCCGCGTTCACAGCGGGCTTCACTTGCCCTTCGGGTCGCCCAGGAACTGGTCCTTCAGCTCGCCGTTAATTCGCTGGAGCTTCGGCAGTTTCTCGAGAACGGGCCCATAGGCGGGGCGGTACTTGCAATCGATTTCGGTCAGTTCGACGAGGCTCGCGAGTGGGGCGACATCTCGAACGTCGCACTCGCGGAACTTCAGGGTCTGCAACTTCGTCAAACCGGCGACCGGTCCAATGTCGACAATCCCGGATTCGCTTAGGTCGAGCGATTCGAGGTTCTTGAACAACTTGAGCGGCCCAAAGTCGATGTCGTTGCCGGGAGCACGAATCGTCAAAGTCTTCAGGTTCGAAAACGTCGAAAGTGCCTTTAAATCGAGGCCCGTCGTGCGGTCGAATAGGGCCGTGCGAAGGGTCGTCATCGGCCCGAGGCTGGCGAGATCGGGGTTCGGGATCGAGGTGAGCGACAGGTACGTTAGCGGCAACTCCCGGAGGCCGGCTAGCTTCGCCGGTCGTTGCGAGGTTAGCGATACTTGCGTCAATTTTGGCAACGCGGCGAGCGGCGACAGGTCGCGTAGTTCGACATCGCCGACCACGAGAAAGACATCGAGGACCGGATCGCGGTCGCGGCCCAGGTGTCGGCCAAACGCGCCGGTTCGCTTGGGGTCGAAGCCCGAATTCCGCCGAGAAAGTTCGCGGCCGAGCACGTCGAGTTGATCGCGTGGGGCCATCGTCGCGTAGTTCAAGGGCGGCCATTTTTCGGGCGGCGTGGCCGGTTGGCCGGCGCTGGGGTCCGGCGTCGAGGGTCGGTCGGGCGGCCGTTCGACTTCCTTCGGCCACATCTTCCAGGCGATCGCGACCGCGAAGAACGCGACGATCGCGGCCGCCGGTATCGCGAGCCATTTCAGGCCTCGCGGTTTCGCCTGCGTCGCCGGCGCGATTCGCTGACGCGGTCGTTGCCCCGATTCGACGATCGACTCAAACGGATCCTCGACCGCTTCTTGCGCCAATGGGACGGCGACGATGCTCGTCGCGCCCGCGAACGGCCGAAGTTCCGTCGCCACTTCGGCCGCATCGGGTCGACCGGCCGGGTCTTTCAACAGGAGCCGAACGATCAGGTCGCTGAGTGGTTCAGGGATGGCGGAGTTCACCGATCGAACCGGCGGCGGGATCTCGACGGCAAGCGCTGTCAAGCGTTGCAACGGCGTCTTGCCTGGGAACGGCGGTCGGCCCGTCGCCAACTCGAACATCACGCAACCGAGGCTGAACACGTCGGCTCGGCCCGTGATGGATTCGCCGTCGGCCTGTTCGGGGGCCATGTAGCCCGGCGTGCCGAGGATCAAGTTCGACCCCGAGACGTTCGAATCGTCTTCGATGCCGCGGGCCAGTCCGAAGTCGAGAATCTTGATCCGCCCCAATTTTCCGGCAATCGTGTCCTCGGCGGACGGTTCCTCGACCCACAGATTGCCGGGCTTGATATCGCGGTGAATAAGCCCACGATCCTGGGCGGCCGCCAGACCCAGGGCGATCTCGCGGCCAATGCGAGCGACTTCCGACGCCGGTAAAGGCCCCCGGGCGGCCAACGCGTTCAACGGCCGACCGCGGAGCAACGGCATCGCGATGTATGGGACGCCGTTCGCTTCATCGACGCGGTAGATTGTCACGATATGATCGTGCTCGACCTTGGCGGCCGTTCGCGCTTCGCGAATGAACCGCTTCTTCATCACGTCGGTCGTCTGGTCGGGGCGAATGACCTTGAGCGCGACGAGTCGTTGCAGGGCAACGTCCTCGGCCCGGAACACGAGCCCCATGCCGCCCGCGCCGAGTACACTCAACACGCGATACGGCCCGAGCCGTCCCAGCTCGTCCGGGCCTTGTGCGGGGGAAAGAAACGAGAACTCCGTCGGTAGTGAGTTCGATCGAGTCGGATCGGACTGGGCGAGCGTTCGGGCATCGCCGATCGGCGCGGACGAAGGAGGCAGTGCGAGCGGCACTTCGGCCCCCACGGCACCGTCGTCCGATACGGGTGGCCCGGGGCGGTTCATGCGGCAATTCCGCGTGAGTTGAGATGCCTTCAGGTTTCATCGCGGCCTGGATTGAGTCTAGCAGTTGGAACTCTCCCGTTCATCGCCTGCAGACCTTCCAGCCCTCGGTGGGCTTCACCGTCGCACAACTCGGCCCACCGTCTTTGCCCGTCCCAGGCAACCGGGCTTCGAGCACCTGCTTCGTGGACGCTTTCTCGATCATGTCCCAGGTGATTCCGGCCAGGGGAACCTTGATTCGGCGCTCCCAACAGGAGTCGAACTGTCCAGCTGACTTTCCAATGTCGATGTAGATGAAGCGGGTAGCCATCGGCCCCTGCGCCAGCGAGCCGAGGAAGTTCGGCAAGCCATCGTCTCGGTTGTCCTTGACTGTCACCGTGAACTCGAAGGTCAGGTCGGCAACTTTCGAACGCTGCTTGTGGACCGTCTTGTAGTCGCTCCCCTTTCCCTCTTGGATGCCGAAGTCCACGCCGGCCGGAGGAGCGACCAGGACGATGCGCAGCCAAACCTCGGTTTCCAACTTATGTGACTTGCCTTCTTCCTTCATCGGCTTGCAGCCTCCGGGACGGCAATCCATTGCACGGCCAGCCAGATCGTCGGTTCACTCATCGCTTCGGCGACGAATTCGATGCCATCCGACGCGAGCTTGTTCAAACCGCGACCGCTTCGTTCGCGGGCACCGGGCCGTAGTGTTTGACCTTGCCTTCGCCGAAGAGCAACAGCAACGGGCTCGCGATATAGATCGACGAGTAGGTCCCGACGATCACACCGACGACCATGACAAACGAGAAGAGTTTAACCCCTTCACCGCCGAACATGTACAACACGATCACAACCAAGAACATCGTGAATGAAGCCAAGATAGTTCGGCTCAGTGTTTGGTTCACGCTGTCGTTGATCATCTGGGCGGTGAGGGTCGCACTCTTGCCGCGGACTTCCTTGATGCGGTCGAAGACCACGATCGTATCGTTCACCGAATAGCCGACCAACGTCAGCAACGCGGCCACGGTCGGGAGGTCAATCTTGAAGTCCTTCAGGCCAAGCAACGTGCCGAAGATCGTGTCGTGCAGGTAGTGACACAACGCGATCATGCCGAGCGTGAAGCACAGGTCGTGGATCAGGCAGATGACGGCCGCCGCGCCAAAGGTCCAGTTGCCGAACCGGAACCACAGGTACAGAAGGATTGCGACCCAACTCGCGAGGATCGCGTACAGGGCCCGGCTCCGCGTTTCCGAGGCCAGCGTGCCGTCGAACGATTCGAGTCGTTCTGGCTGGGGGCGGCTCGAGAACTCCTTGGCGACGGCCGCCATGATCCCATCCAACGGGGTCACGCCGTCCTTGGACTTCGTCGTCAGGATCTGGATGCCCGCGTTCGCTTCCTTGTTAATCTTCACCCGCATCTTGGTCGCTCGGCCATCTTCGGTCTTGCCTTCTTCCAGTTCGACCACGTCGAACGTCTCCGACGCCGCGTATTCACGGCTCATCTTCGACTGCAGTTGCCGTTCGACGAACGTGCTGACCAGACTCTTGGAAACGGGCTTTTCGAACGTGAACACGTAGTCGCCACGATCGATCGCCTCCGTGGCCGAGGTCGTGGCGAGCAAGCTCTTGCCGCCTTCGGACATGAGTCGATTGATCGACGCCTGGACGATTTCCGGTTCCTTCTCGGTCGTACGCACGGTGAAGATGGGGCTCTTCGTTTCAGCAGCCCCGGCCGTCAAGTCGAAGATTTGTTCGACCGACCAGTCGCGCAGGACCGAGGCCCGTTCCTTGACGTTCTGCGCGCGGGCCTCGGGCGTGGCGCCGTCCGGGCTGTTCGCCAGAGACACGAGGACCGTGGCGCCATCCGCCTTGTACTTGATCTCAAACGTGGTGCCGGTCTTGCCGGTCGGGTCGGGGACTTCGCGGACGGAGTCGATCTCGAGGCGTACCTTCTGCGCGTCGTCGCCGAGCTTCGTTCGCAACGTGCCGATGTCGAGTGACTCCGAAAGACGACCGCTGTAGGCGGTCCCGCCGACGAAGTCGACGTTCAGGCCGTTCTTGCCGCGGGCCAGGAACAAGGTGATGCCGAACACCGTGAGGATCGCAGTCGTCGCGAACATCGCGTGGCGGATCTTCATGAAGTTGATGTTCGGGCGACTGAAGAACCGCAGCATGCGGAGCTTCGTGAGCCAGCCCTTGTGTTGCCAGAAATCGAAGATCAACCGGGTCATGTAGAGCGAGGTGAACAGACTGATAATCAGGCCGACGGTCAGTGAGACGCCGAAGCCTTTCAACTGATCGTTGCCGACCGCATAGAGGACGATCGCCGTGAAGATACTCGACAGGTGAGTGTCGATGATCGTCGGCAAGGCCCGGTCGTAGCCGTTTCGCACGGCGGACTGCAAGTTCATGCCGCGGTCGCGTTCCTCGCGCACGCGCTCGTAGATCAGCACGTTGGCATCGACGGCCATGCCGAGCATCAAAACGAGCCCGGCCAGGCCCGGCAGCGTGAAGGTCGCGTTCACAGCGACCATGAAGCCGATCGTGAGCAGCAAGTTTGCCAACAGGGCGACCGTCGCCACGAGGCCCGCGAAGCGGTAGTAGACGATCATGAACGCGAGGATGGCCGCGAACGCCCAGAGGACCGACCGCGTTCCGTTCTTGATTGTGTCGGCCCCGAGCGTCGCCGCGACCGTGTTCTCACTCACCGGGTATTTCTTGAGCGTAGAGGGCAGCGCTCCGGAGCGAAGCAATCGAATCATGTTGTCGACATCGGACCGTGTGAACGACCCGGTGATGATCCCACCTTCGCGAAGGACGGACTGGAGGTTGGGCGACGAAATCAGGTAGCCATCGAGGATGATGGCCAGTTGTCGTTCGAACTTGGTGGCGTCGTCGCCGGCCGGCTTGTTGCGATTCGTGACTTCATAAAACTTGGTGGCACCGGGTCCGTTCAGGCTGAAGCCGACCGCCGGCTCCATGTTGCGCCCCTGACTGAAGTGGGCGCTGATGGCGATCTCGCCGCCGATTTTCATCCGATCTTTGTCCGAGACACGGGTCAGCCCGAAGTAATCGAACTTCTTCTTTTCGCTTTCCTTCGCGGCCTTTTCGTTCCGCGACTCGCGGCTCCAATAGACGTTCGCCCCTCGGCGAACGACCGCGTTCGTTCGACGAGCCGCTTCGAACTCGGGGAACATGTTGCCGTATTTGCCGGGACCGGGATGCGTCGAACTCAGGCCGAAATCGGAGCGCTCGTTCTTGCTCAACTCGACCCACTGATAGTTCACCGGGATCGGCGTCGTGTCGGCGGCCTGGACCATGAACGCGTCGGAGTCGGTCGGGCCGCGATTCGGGAACGGCGGGGCCATGCCCGTCCGGGCGGCGGTGTCGAGGGC
>JANLUE010001037.1:0-5902 GCA_031363325.1 Gemmataceae bacterium | reverse complement strand
CTGCCGCCGACGCTGGCCGAGGCGGACGCGTTCGTGAAAGACCCATCAACCAACGCTTATGAGACGCTTGTCGATAAACTGCTAAAGTCGCCGCACTACGGCGAGCGCTGGGCTCGCAAGTGGCTCGACCTCGCCCGCTACGCCGACACGAACGGCTACGAGAAAGATCGCCAGCGCAGCATCTGGCCGTACCGCGACTGGGTGATCAAGGCCCTCAACGACGATCTGCCGTTCGATCAATTCACGATTCAGCAGTTGGCCGGCGATTTGCTACCCGGTGCGACGCTCGAACAGCGAATCGCGACCGGGTTCCATCGCAACACGATGTTGAACGAGGAAGGCGGGGCCGACCCGCTCGAATTCCGCTGGCACGCCGTCAACGATCGGACAGCCACGACCGGCACCGTCTGGCTCGGCCTCACGTTGAATTGCTGCCAGTGCCACAATCACAAGTTCGATCCCATCTCGCAGAAGGACTATTTCGGCATTTTCGCGTTGTTGAACAATTGCGATGAGCCAACGATCGATGTGCCGTCGGCGGAGATTACGGCCAAGCGCGCCGAACTCGAAAAGCAAATCGCCGTGCGTGAAGCGGGATTGGCCGGCAAGTTTCCCGGCGACCTGAACGCGAAGTTCGACGCGTGGCTCAAAGTTGAACGCGACAACGCGATCGCCTGGACGACGCTCACGCCGAGTTCGGCAAAGGGGAATGTGCCGACGTTGACCGTTGAGGCGGATGGCTCGATCTATGTTTCCGGCGACAAATCGAAACACGACGTGTACGACCTGGCGTTTCGAACGGACCGCAATCGCATCACGGCGATTCGACTGGAAACGCTGGCCGACGAGCGCTTGCCGGCCGGCGGACCGGGGCGAGTGAACTACGAAGGGCCATTCGGCGACTTCTTCCTGTGCGAATTCGCCCTGACCAACGACGGCAAGCCGATCAAGCTGAAGAACGCGAGCGCCGACTTCGCCGAGGGCGGCAACAAGGCCCCGAACGTCATTGATGGCAACCCGCTCACCGGCTGGTCGATTAACGGCGGGCAGGGTCGGTCGCACCAGTTGGTGGTTCAATTGGCCGAGCCGCTCGAATCGGTCGGCGAGTTGCGGCTGTCGATGTTGTTCGAGAAGTACTACGCGGCCGGGCTCGGCAAGTTCCGCGTCTCGATCACGACCGACGCGAAGCCGGCCGAAGCACGCGGCTTGCCGGGCGAGATCGAAGCGCTCGTCGGCAAGACCGAATCGTCCGCGAGCGAGCGTGACCGGGTGCGAACGCACTTCCTGTCGATCGCGCCCGAGGTGAAAGCCGAACGCGACGAAATCCAGAAGCTTCGTAACACCTTGCCGAAACATCCAACGACGCTCGTGATGGCCGAACGGCCCGCCCACGATCCCCGCAAGACTTTCCGGCACAAGCGCGGCGAGTTCACGCAACCGATGGATGAAGTCAAGTCGGCCGTGCTCGAAGCCCTGCCCGGTTTGCCGCCCGGCACGACGGCCGACCGGCTCGCGTTCGCGAAGTGGCTTGTTTCGCCAACGAATCCGCTGACCGCCCGCGTCACGGTCAATCGTGCCTGGGCCGCGTTCTTCGGTCGGGGCCTCGTTCGCACCACGGAAGACTTCGGCCGACAGGGCGAACCGCCGACGCATCAGGAGTTGCTCGACTGGTTGGCCGTCGACTTCGCGAAGTCCGGCTGGTCCATGAAGCGGCTGCACAAATCAATTGTGATGTCGGCGACATATCGGCAAGCCTCGCGAGCCACGCCGGACCGGCTCGAACGCGACCCGAAGAACGAATTGCTCTCGCGCGGCCCACGCTTCCGGCTCGAAGCCGAACTGCTGCGCGACAACGCCCTGAAGATCAGCGGCCTGCTGTCGGCCAAGATCGGTGGACCGAGCGTGTTCCCGCCGCAACCGCCGGGGGTCACATCGGAGGGCACGTATGGCGGCCTGAACTGGCAGCCGAGCCCCGGCGAGGATCGCTATCGTCGGGGGCTGTACACGTTCAGCAAACGAACCGCCCCCTATGCGATGTTCACGACGTTCGACGCCCCAAGCGGCGAGGCGTGCGTCGCCCGCCGCGAGATGTCGAACACTCCGCTTCAAGCCCTGACGTTGCTGAACGATGCCGTGTTCCTCGAAGCGGCCGAAGCGCTCGGCAAGGAGTTGGTGAAGGGCAGCGGTTCCGACGAGGAGAAGGCCCGTTCGCTCTGGCGGCGCTGTGTGACCCGGCCGCCGACGCCCGACGAATTGGCGCTCGTCGTGAACTTCCACGAGGCGCAACGAACGCGAATGAAGGACCGACCCGCCGAGGCGGCGTGGACCGCGACGGCCCGTGCGCTTTTGAATTTGGACGAGACCGTGACGCGGGAGTAGGGCGAATGCGTCGATCGCCCAATGAACTTACACCGTCAGCACGCGATCTCGGCCCGCGATATCCCAGGTGCACGTCATGCGGTTCGACTCGACGACATAGGCCCGGCGATGCAGGGCCACGGTCGGGCAGACGTGCGTCGGCACCGCGTAGATCACGTCGCCGATCTTCCAGTCGCCGGCCGTCGGCGTCTCGATGGCGAAGTGTTCTTCATTCTGCAAGACCGTCGTGTAGTCGCCGAGGTTGAGCAACACCGCCCGCTTCCCGGCCGGCGGGTCGGCCGCAATCGCCTTGTGGCCGAGGTCGGTCGTCAGTCGCGTCGGCGTCGGCTTCGAGACGACGCGCGAGACGACGAGTGCGGCCGACTGGAACCCCGATAGCTCCGCGTACTTCGAACCATAACCCTGGTCGTAAAGCACGAACGTGCCCGGCGAACAGATCAGGCCGGGGAAGTCCAGCTTCGCCCAGACCGGGAACGTCGGCGTGCCGCCGCACACGAGGCGTGGCACTGGCAGACCCATCGATTCGACCGTTTTCCGCAGTTCGAGAACCGCGCCGACGAGCGTGTGCACGGCCGACTCGCGCTCGGCATAACTTTCCTGATGGTTGTGTCCGTCGTACACGTGGAAACCGGCGACCGTCAAGTTCGGCGATTTGGCGATTCGCGCGTAGAGTTCGGCAGCAGCCGGGCCGGGCTTCACGCCCGTTCGATCGTGCCCAACGTTGACGTCCAGGACGACCGCGAGCTTCTCGGACGCGCCGGCCCAGCCGGCGGACAACATCGCGGCCCCATCGGGGTGATCGCATAGGACGCTGAACTTAGTCGCGGGGTACTTCGCGGCCAGCGCTCGGACCCGTACAACGTTGGGGCCGATCACCGGGTAGGCGATCAACACGTCCGGCACTTCGCACTGGGCCAACATCTCGGCCTCGGCGATCGTGGCGCACTTGTGGCTCGCGATGCCGGCCTCGAGTTGCAGGCGCACGATGTCCTTACACTTGTGCGTCTTGACGTGCGTGCACAGCCGCTTCGGCGACCCAGCCAGGCGCACGACTTCGGCGATGTTGGACCGAATCAGGTCCTTGTAGAAGACGAGGCCCGGCGAAAAGACCTCGGACACATTGTCGATGCGATATGCGGGGTTCATGCGCGTGTTCAATCCTCCGCGAAGAGTTCATCGAGCGACGGGGTGAAGCAAGCGGCGGCTATTTGGCGAGTTCCAAGTTCTCGGCGGCACTTCCATTTGAACCGGCAGTCATTCCTTTCGCCTGGTTACTATTTGCAATCAGGGAAAGAACAGCGGCCATCGTTGGGCCAGACCGAAGCGCCCTTTGCACAAACCCGCGCATCTCGTCGTCGTTGTTGGCCTTTGGGTAAACCGTGATCATTGGCCCGCTCGCTAGTGGCCCAAAAATCGGTTCGCCTCGAACTCGCTCGGCTAAACTCTCTGCACGTACTTCGGTCGGATACGGAAAATGCGTGTGATGGCTGGCCGTAATCAGGGTATGACGATAGCCGTTGTAAGCCGGCGCGATCACGACGAGGCGATGTTGAATTCGCTCTTTGCCCTCCTCGGTTTCGACCGCGCCTTTGAGAATCCCTCGCGTGACATTTCCGAGCAACTCAGCCTGCGCGCGCAAGATGGAATACGGAGTTTGTACGTCGACTTTGAAACTATCTGGCCAGAGGTTCGGAATCGTATCGATCATTGATCGCTCCTAGTCTACTCGAGCATGAGTGTGAACGTGACGGGCAAATGATCCGAGTATTCTCCGCTAATTGGTTGACCTGACTTCGTGGCCAACAACGCTTCGTTCTCAATGCGGTCGAGGACTTTGAGACTCACAACTGAGTTCATCAAATCCGGCCGAAGTAAAACCTGATCGAACGTATGCCAAAAGAGTTCGCTCGCATGGCCGGACCGATAGAAATAGGTTCCAGGCGGCCCATCCGTTCGATCGCCAAATTGACCCCACATCGGATTGTAAAAGAACCGGTACTTCTTGCCCAGCACCGTACGATCTCGACTCTCGGCAAGCCTTTTCGTCATCACCCCGTGCAACGCGGGGGCCCCAATCATGCCGGCCTCGAAGGGGTTCATGTTGAGATCGCCGACAATTAACGTCCGTTCATGGCCGACGAATTGTTCGACCCGATCGATTTCCTTCGCCAATTCGGTGGCCAGTAGCGATTGGTCGTCCGTCGACGAATGAAGCCTGCTCACGAAATGAGCCACCGCGAGTAGAACTCCCGGTGGTTGGCCGATTTCGATGCTCCAAATCGACATGCGAGCGCTGAGCGCATCCGTTTGCCTCCTCGTCCAGAGCGCTTCCGGCAAGCGGGTGAAGATCCGAACCTTGTCGGCCTCGCTCGCGAGCGAGACAAAGTTTTGCGTGGTTACTTTCAACAGTGAGTCCAACATTTCCGCATCTGTGGCGCCCACTTCGGCGAGCAAGAGAACATCCACTTCATACTCGACCACCGCACGGCAGATGAGCGGCCGTAAATCCCGCCGCATCGTGTTCCAAAACAGGAAAGACAAAGTCAATCGAATCAAGCTCCTTGGAAACCAATCGCTAATAAGCTCAAGATTGCATCCGAGGCATTCTTGCACAAACTAGGTTCGGCTGCAAGAAGGCCACCCGATGTCGCGTCGCCGACCCGGCCAAACGAACGGGAATCAACGAAACCCCGCACAGCATCGCTTTCCAGAAACCGTTGCGACATCCCCAGGAATTGCCGAATCAAATTCCATTGCGCCGACGCTCACGCCACGTCGTGTTGCTCGCTCGGCCTGGCCAGGGGGTTGGCGAGATAGTTCGCCGCGTTGAGGTAGACCTTGAGCAGGCATCGACCCGGCCGAGCCGGATTGGGTTCCTTGACGGCGACCTGCATTTCCGACAGCTTCACCCCGCATTCCTGCAGAATTCGCAGCGCGTTCCGAAGTTGGGTCGCGCTTGGCTTGTAGTGGCCGCTGTTGTTGTCGATTCGGAACACTTTGCCGCCGCGCACGGTGATCATCCCCGCGCAGACCACGCTCTTGCCCGCGTTGAACGTCGAGTGATTGAAGCGGGGGTTCGCGGGCGGCGGCTCCGCGCACGAGAGCAGGTTGCCGTAGTTGTCGATCGCGTACGGGAAGCCGCCGGTCTCCAGGCTCGCGTCCTCGCCCGTGTCGAAGCGATGATCGGGCCCGTCGAAGAGCGTTCCGTTCTCCATGACGATCAGCTTTTCGATCCGCCCGCGCTTCCTGAGAAATTGGACTTCGATCTCGTCGAACATCAGATTGGGGTCGGGAGCGAACTCGCGGACGAGGCGCTCGAAGTCGACGGCGTCGAGTTGATCGAAGCTGCGGCCCGCCAGGAACGCCGTGGCCTGGGGTGAATTGGCGGCGCTGCGAATGATCGCCACCGCGGTCGTACCGGAGATGGCCGACGTCTTGCCCGAGTCCTCGTACGTCGTTCGCTCGTGCGCGAACGAGCCGACCGGGGCTTGCAACGGCATCCCGGCGAGTCGGCCGCGATGAA
>JANLUE010000995.1:0-2984 GCA_031363325.1 Gemmataceae bacterium | reverse complement strand
GGGGCGTCGGCAACGTTCCGCCATCCAGGGATCTCTCATCGGTACGACACGCCTGCGTAGTGAATCGATTCGCCAATCGGAAGGGTGCCAACGATGCGATCGGACCGTCAGTTCTGCCGTCGGACGCGCCGCGAGTTTCTATGGGAGACCGGGGCGGGCTTCGGGTCCATCGCACTGACCGGACTCCTCTCGAGCGATGGCTTCTTCAACAAAGCGCAGGCGGCCGATTCGTTCGTCAATCCTCTCGCGCCCAAGAAACCGATGATGCCGGCCAAGGCCAAGAGCGTCATCTTCATTTTCTGTTACGGCGGGCCGAGTCAGGTCGATACGTTCGACTACAAGCCAAAACTGTACCCCCTCGACGGCAAGACGATTCCGATCAAGACGTTTGGCCGGGGCGGGCACAAGAACGAAGGCCGAGTCGTCGGGCCGAAGTGGGCGTTCAAGCCGTACGGCAAATGCGGCAAGCTCGTCAGCGATCTGTTCCCGAACGTCGGTTCGTGCGTCGACGATATCGCCTTCATTCACAGTCTGTACGCCGAGAGCCCGATCCACGGGTCGGCTATGTTGATGATGAACTCGGGCCGCCTGCTCTCGGGCAGCCCGGCGCTCGGCTCGTGGGTGACGTACGGGCTCGGTAGCGAAAACGAAAACTTCCCCGGCTTCGTTGTCCTGTTGGACAAGACGGGCGGGCCGATCAGCGGGCCGAAGAACTGGTCGAGCGGTTACATGCCGGCCGCGTATCAGGGTACCGTGATCCGGGCCGACGCGACGCCGATCCACGACCTCGCCCCGCCGGCCGACACGCCGCGCGAACTGCAACGCCTCCTACTCGATCGACTCCGCGAGAAAAACCAAGCCCATCAGGCGGCCGGCCGGGCCGAGAACTCCGAACTGACCGCCCGGATCGCAAGCTACGAGCTGGCGTTCAAGATGCAGCAACACGCCCCGGAGGCGGTCGACTTCACCAAGGAAACGAAGGAAACGCACGAACTCTACGGCCTCACCGAGAAGCGAACGGAAGACTTCGGCCGCAAGTGCTTGCTGGCCCGTCGGCTTGTCGAACGCGGCGTGCGGTTCATTCAAATTTATTCGGGCGGCGCCCATAATGACGACAACTGGGATGCCCATTCCGACATCATGAAAAATCACACGAAGCATGCCGGCGATACCGACAAGCCGATCGCCGGGCTGCTTAAGGATCTGAAGCGGCGCGGCCTACTCGACTCGACTCTGATCGTCTGGGGCGGCGAGTTCGGTCGACAGGCGACGGCCGAATACGCCACGGGCACCGGCCGAGACCATAACGCTTACGGCTTCACGATGTGGGTCGCTGGCGGCGGGATCAAGGGCGGAACCAGTGTCGGCGAGACCGACGAGCTTGGGGCGGCCGCCGTCACTGATCGCTACCACGTCAAGAACCTGCACGCGACGATCCTGAACCAAATGGGTCTCGACCCGAATCGACTCAGCTACTTCTACGGCGGGCTCGATCAGAAACTGGTCGGCGTCGAGGGGGCGGAGCCGATTAAACAGATTATCTAACACTCGGAGTTCACACTTGCTGCGTCTCACACTCTCCATGCTCGCGCTCGTGCCGTCTCTTTCGTTCGCCGCCGATCCCTGGATCGTGTTCCCCGGCGGCGACGGGATCGGCAAGGGCAAACACATTGTCCTGGTCAGCGGCGACGAGGAGTATCGGTCCGAGGAAGCCTTGCCGCAACTCGGCAAGATTCTGTCGAAACATCACGGCTTCAAATGCACCGTCCTGTTCGCGATCGATCCGAAGACCGGGCTCATCAATCCAAACATCAATAACAACATTCCCGGACTCGAAGCGTTGAAGACCGCCGATCTGATGGTCGTCTTCCTGCGCTTTCGCAATCTGCCCGACGAGCAAATGCGACACATCGCCGACTTCATTGACGCGGGCAAGCCCGTCGTCGGCTTGCGAACGGCCACGCATTCGTTCAACAACGGCGGCAAGGGTACCTTCGGCAAATATCACTGGCAGAGCGGCGATGCCACCTGGAAGGAAGGCTTCGGCCGCTACGTGCTCGGTGAGACGTGGGTGAACCATCACGGCGGACACGGCTCGCAAGCGACGCGCGGCATCCTTGCGAAGGACGAGGAGAAGCATCCGATCCTGCGCGGCCTCAAGGACGGCGACGTGTTTGGGCCGACCGATGTCTACACGGTAAAGCTGCCACTCTTGAAGGAATGCACGCCGCTCGTGCTCGGCCAGGTGGTCGCCGGCATGAAGTTCAACGACAAGCCGCTCGAAGGCAAGAAGAACGACCCGATGATGCCGGTCGCGTGGACCAAAACCTACAAGGCCGGCGAGAAGTCGGGCAAGGTTTTCACGACGACAATGGGGGCCTCCCAAGACCTCGTGTACGAGGGTACGCGTCGCTTGATCGTGAACGGCTGCCTGTGGACGATGGGTCTGGACGTGCCGGAGAAAACGAAGGTGGACCTCGTCGGCGAGTTCAAGCCGACGCCGTTCAAGTTCCACAAGGACTGGCCCGGCAAGGCGAAGCCATCGGACTTCGCGGACTGACCGGAGCGGCCCACGAGTTGAGAATTCCGTCGAGTTCGTTCAATCGCATGAGGCAGCAACGGGCACAGTGCGTCGCTCCGGTCGAACTGTTGAGGTCGTCATGTCCTTCGAATCCGCTTTTCGCCAGGCCCCCGATCGTCGGGCCGTCCTGCGCTCGATCGTGGGCGGGTCGGCGTTGTTGCCGGGCGTGCTCGGCGATTTGTTCGCGGCCGAAACGCCGAAGGCCGCTCATCCGCTCGCCGTGAAAACACCGCACTTCCCGGCGAAGGCCAAGCGGGTCATCTTTCTGTTCTCAACGGGCGGCGTGTCGCACATGGACACGTTCGATTACAAGCCGGCGCTGTTCAAGGCCGACGGCAAGTTGGTCGGCGCGGGCGGGGGGTTGTCGCGCGACAAGAAGCCGCTGGTCAAGCCGTTGTGGGAG
>JANLUE010000973.1:0-2475 GCA_031363325.1 Gemmataceae bacterium | reverse complement strand
CGTCGGTGCTGGCGAGCTGCCGACTCCTCGGCACCCTCTTCGGCTCATCGGAGCGCCAAATATGCAGCGCCAGGTTCGCTGCTGGAAACGCATCCAGGTCGAGGTAACAGTGGTACCCTCGCAAAGAGGCGGCGATCGGCGTTTGCGGAATATCGCCGGCATTTTGCGGGTGACCGGGGCCGGCGTGGACCGGGCCGAGGTCGAACGCTGGGCGACGGTGCTCGGGTATCTCGACATTTGGCACCAAGCCATCAATTTCACCGACCGCCGAGAAACCTTGGAAAAGGTTTGAATTCGGCGTCCGTTCGTGGTACGAAGGCAGTGTCCCGCCAGTGACCGTTTTGGTCCCCCGACAGTACGACCAATTGCAAACCGCCCACTCGCCCACCCGCCGTCGAGATTCGCTTTGCTCGCGATTCGCACGATCTTGATCCTCTGCGCGTGCCCGGCCGTCGGCTTTGCCGGGCCGATCGCGTCGTTGCGCGTCGATCCGCCCGAACTGACGCTCGTGGGGCCGGAGGCCCGCCACGGGTTGCTCGTCACCGGCACGCGAACCGACGGGTCGATCGTCGACCTCACTCGTGTCGCCAAGTTTGAATCGACGCAGCCGACGATCGCTCGCCTGAACGGCCACGTGGTTCGGCCCGTGGGTGATGGCACGACCGCGATTCGTATTGTCGCCGAGGGACTTTCCGCGAACGTGTCTGTGCGCGTTGACGAATTTGGCAGGCGGCGCGAGTTTCACTTCGAGAACGACATCGAGCCGGTGTTCGGTCGATTCGGCTGCAACTCGGCCGGCTGTCACGGCAAGGCCGAGGGACAGAACGGGTTCAAGCTTTCCGTCTTCGGGTCCGACCCCGTGGCGGACTATTCGGCCCTCGTGAAGGAAGGCCGTGGCCGACGGGTGTTCGCCGCGAGCGCCGAGCAGAGCCTGTTCCTACGCAAGGCGGCCGGCCAGGTGCCGCATGGGGGCGGGTCGCGTTTGGCCGTCGGGTCCGAAGGATACGAAACCGTGCGCGGCTGGATCGCGGCCGGGCTGCCCATCGGCCGAAGCAACGCCCCGACTGTCGAGCGAATTCGCGTCGAGCCGAGCGAACGATTGCTCGCGATGCACGACGCCCAGCAGCTCCGCGTGATCGCGACCTACACCGATAGTCGATCGATCGACGTGACGCATACGGCCCGGTTCCAGACCAACAACGAAGGTGTCGCCGGTGTGAGTTCGGATGGCCTCGCGCGGGCCGGCGACGTCCCCGGCGAAGCGGCGATCATGGCGACGTTCGCCAACGAAGTCGCGGTGTTTCGAGCGATCGTGCCGCGTGCTGAAGTTGTGGCATTTCCAACTCGCCCGGCCAATAACTCCATCGATACGCTCGTCGACGCCAAGCTTCGCAAGCTGAACGTCGCTCCATCCGGGCCAGTTGAAGAAGTTGAGTTCCTGCGGCGAGCATACCTTGATGTGATCGGCACGTTGCCGACGAGCGCGGAGGTTCGTGCGTATCTGGCCGACAATTCGCCGACAAAACGAACTCGCCTGATCGACGACTTGCTGAAACGACCCGAGTACGCCGACCTGTGGGCGCTCAAATGGTCGGACGTGCTGCGGGTCGATCGCCAGATCCTCGGGCCGCAGCGAGCCCACGCCTACTACCGCTGGATCCGCGAATCGATCGAGAAAAACCGGCCATTCGACGAGTTCGCCCGCGACCTCGTGACGGCCGATGGTCCGCTCGACGAAGCGCCGGCCGGGGCATTCTATCGCGTCGTTCCCAAGCCGGGCGAGGCGGCCAACACCCTTTCGCAGGTGTTCCTCGGAGTACGGATCGCATGTGCCGAGTGCCATCACCACCCGGCCGATCGTTGGACGCAGACCGACTATTACGGCATGGCCGCGTACTTCACGCCGATCAGCGTTTGCAAAGTCGGCGCGAGCGAAGCCGTCGTCGCCCTGGGGGAATCGAAAGCGACGCACCTGCGAACTGGTGAACCCGTGTCGGCCACACCGCTCGGCGGCAAGGCCGGCAGCGCGATCGGCGATCGCCGGCCCGAACTCGCAAAGTGGCTGACGGCCCCGGACAACCCGTACTTCGCACGTAACCTTGCGAACCGAATCTGGGCGCACTTCCTGGGTCGCGGGCTCATCGACCCCGTCGACGATGTCCGCAGCACGAACCCACCGAGCAACCCCGAACTGCTCGATGCGCTCGCGAAGCACTTGGTCGAATCGAAGTTCGACGTGAAGGGGCTGATTCGACTGATCTGCGCCTCGCGGGTCTATCAAACGTCATCGGCACCGAACGCGACCAACTCGCGCGACCAACAGAACTATTCGCGTGCGTTGTTCAAACGGCCCGATGCCGAAGTCTTGATGGACATGGTCACTCAGGTGACCGGCGTGCCCGAGAAATTCGAGGGCTTCGCAGAGGGCACGCGGGCGATCGTGCCGCCATCGTGCCGAAGTCGCGAATCGACGAA
>JANLUE010000967.1:0-4276 GCA_031363325.1 Gemmataceae bacterium | reverse complement strand
GACGAACATGAACGTCAACGAAGTGGTCGCGAATCGCGCCATCGAGATGGCCGGCGGAGTGATGGGCAGCAAGGTGCCGGTCCATCCGAACGACGATGTCAACATGTCGCAGTCGTCGAACGACACCTTCCCGACCGCGATGCACATCGCGGCGGCCGAGGAGATCGTTCATCACCTGTTGCCGAGCGCGATCGCCTTGCGCGACTCGCTGAAGAAGAAGCAGGACGAGTTCGCGACGATCGTCAAGATTGGCCGAACGCACCTGATGGACGCGGTCCCGCTCACGCTCGGCCAGGAGTTCTTCGGCTACGTCACGCAGATCGATCAGGCGATCGAACGCATCAAGTCGAGTCTGCCGGGGCTGAATGAACTGGCGCTCGGCGGAACGGCCGTCGGTACCGGGTTGAACAGCCATCCCGAGTTCGCCACGCGGGTCGCCAAGAAGATTGCCGAGCTGACCGGCCTGCCGTTCGTGTCCGCGCCGAATAAGTTCGCGGGCCTCGCCGCCCACGAACCGCTCGTGTGGGCAAGCGGGGCGGTGAAGACCCTGGCCGTCGCGACCATGAAAATCGCGAACGACGTCCGCTGGATGGCGTCCGGCCCGAAGTGCGGACTCGCCGAGTTGGCGATCCCGGAGAACGAACCCGGCTCATCGATCATGCCCGGCAAAGTGAACCCGACGCAGTCCGAAGCGATGACGATGGTCTGCGTGCAAGTCTTTGGCAACGACGCGGCCGTCACGTTCGGTGCCGCCCAGGGCAACTTCGAATTGAACGTTTTCAAGCCGGTGATCATTCACAATTTGTTACATTCGGTGCGCCTGCTTACCGACGCCTGTCGTTCGTTTCGTGAACACTGCGTCGAGGACAACTCGAAGCGGCCCGGCATCACGCCGAACCGAGCGAACATCGAGCGCTACCTGTGGAGCTCACCGATGCTCGTGACCGCGTTGAACCCCCATATCGGTTACGACAAGGCGGCGGCCGTCTCGAAGAAGGCGCTGAAGGAAAACGTGTCGCTGAAAGAAGCGTGCGTATCACTCGGCTACCTGACGGCCGAGCAGTTCGACGAGATGGTTAAGCCGGAGGCGATGACGCGTCCAGGGGTGTGATACGCTGGCCCGCACGGAAACGATTTGTTGATCCACGACATGTCCGCTCGCGCCAGCTCATTGATTGGTTGCCTCGTCGGCGGGGCCGTAGGCGATGCCCTCGGCCTGCCATACGAGGGGCTGTCCCCGCGTCGGGCTCGACGATTGTTTCCCGACCAGGATCGCTACCACTTCGTGTTCGGCCGCGGCATGTTCTCGGACGATACCGAACACGCCTGCATGACCGCCCAGGCCTTGCTGGTCTCGGGCGGCGAGCCGAAGGCGTTCGTGCGGTCGCTCGCCTGGCGCTTGCGATGGTGGATCGTCGGCCTGCCGCCAGCCGTCGGGTTGGCCACGTTGAAGGCTTGTCTCAAGCTCTGGCTCGGCATCTCGCCGGCACGAAGTGGCGTGTTCTCGGCGGGCAACGGGCCGTGCATGCGCGCGCCGCTCCTCGGCGTCGCGTTCGGCGATCGACCCGAGGTGCTTGCCGAACTGATTCGCCGATCGACGCGCCTGACGCACACCGATCCCAAGGCGGAAGGGGCCGCACGGATCGTCGCGCGGGCGGCCCATCTTGCCGCGACCGGCACTATCGAAATCGATCGCATTGCCGAGATTCTGACCGACGGAACGAGCCCTGAATGGGTTGATGTCGTTCAAGCGACCGTGAAGTCCGTTCAGGCCGGCCAAACGACGGAGCAGTTCGCGATCGACCGCAAGCTCGGTCGCGGCGTGAGCGGCTATGTGTTCCACACGGTGCCAATCGTGTTGCACGCCTGGCTGACGCATCCGCGGGACTACGCGGCCGCCGTACGATCCGTAATTCGATGCGGCGGCGATACGGACACGACGGCCGCGATCCTCGGGGGGATCATCGGCGCCGGAGTGGGGACGGACGGGATTCCGCAAGTGTGGCGTTCGGGCCTCGCCGAGTGGCCGAGAAATCTGCGCTGGATCGAACGGCTCGGACGAGAACTTGCGGAAGCGCTCGACGACGGTCGGCCCCGGAAAGCGGTGCCGTTGAACCCGGCCGGCATCGCGGCCCGCAACCTGATGTTCATCGCCATCGTCTTCGCCCATGTGTTCCGCCGAATGTTACCGCCCTACTGAAACATTGGCCGGCTTCGGACGCAGTCGCGACCCGACGGGGCGTGGTTCGAAAGGTCTTGCAACAACCGCGGGCGGCACGGTGCTCTGCCACTCGAAGTTCGAAGGTGCAGGCAGGCCCGAGTCCGAAAGCACTTGGCGTCCATGCCTGCGTCCTTGGGTGTGATTGTGGAAAACCACACGTAAGGCCACAGGCATTTTTCTTCCGCCCCAGCTTGCCGATCCAACGCCAAACCTTGTCGTGCTCAGCGAGAAGTGTCGTTAATCCAGGTAAGCCGTGCGGATCACACGGCTTTCTCTTTGCCCCACCCTCCCATTTTCCGCGTCCCGCAAGGTCGCCTTCCCCGTCGGGGCCGTCCCTGTTATAAGCTGCGCACTATCGGTGAGTTCTTGGAGGCAAACCCCATGCGTCCGTTCGGCTTGACCCTCGCGGTACTTGGCCTGGCCAGTGCCGTCGCGTTCGCACAATCTCCCGGCCTCCCGGTCGCCGAGGACGCAACTCCGGGCCGGGAAGCCGTCGTGCCGGAACCGCCGGCCCTCGACGCGCGGAACCAGAAAACGCTCGACACCTTGTTGAAGCTCTGGGAAGACCGGATGAGCGCGATCAATGGTCTCGAGACCAAGTGCGTGCTGACGGAGATCAGCGACGGCCGAAAGCTCATCAAGACTGGCGACGCGGCACTGATGAAGCCGAACTTCGCCCGGATGCAACTGAAAGACCCGGCCGATCCCGGCAATGCGAAGCGAGTCGTTCACATTGTGGCGGACGGAAAGTTCTACTGTGACTATCAGTATCAACAAAAAATTGTTCGCGTACTGACACTCCCCAAGCAGGGCCTCGCCGACAACACGTTGTTGAACTTTCTGTTCGGCATGAAGGCCGTCGATATCAATCGACGTTACTACTTGTCGGTCGATGTCGAAGACCCGAAAAAATATAACGAGTCCTACGTGCACATTGGCATTCTGCCCAAAACGAAGGCGGACTTGCAGGAATTCAAGAAGGCCGAACTCGTCCTGTGGAAGAACAACAAGGACCCGAAGTACGCCGACCTCTGGATGCTCCCGGCGCGACTGTGGTTTCAGCAGACGAATGGCGATCAGATCATGTGGGAATTGCAGAACATGACCACGCAAAAGAAGCTCGGCGCCAAAGACTTTATCGCACCGCCGCTTCCGGACAAGGAATGGAAGCCCGAGTGGATCAAAGAACCCCAGCCCGAAGTCGTCCGCCCCGTGGGCGCGAAACGGTAAGTTCACCCGTTAGCCGCGAGGCGAAGGCTTTGCGAAGCCGAGCGCGACCCACGACGCGCCCGGCTTTCTTCATTCCAGACGGAGCAAAACCATGTCCATCGTCGTTTCGGCAATCCTGTGTGTGACGCCATCGGCCTGTTCCGAGATCGCCCTCCAGCAATACCTGAAGGCGTGGGACGAACGCATGGCGCGAGTCAACGGGCTCGTCGCCAAGGTGCGTGTCACGTCGAATTCCTCTGGAGTAAAACACTTGGCAGTTGGATCCATTCGCCTTGCTTGGCCGAACCTGTCCGAATTGAAACTGAAAGATGAATCGAATCCCAAAGATGAGCGAAAGTGGGTTTCCATGGGATTCGATGGCAAGAGAATCTGGCACCTCGATCATACCCGGAAGATCGTGGACTCGTTCAAACCCGGAAGTCGGGGCATATTCGGAGCCCTGCTTCTTGAGGGGCCTTTGACATACGCCTATCGCGTGAAGGCTGACGAGTTCCGTCGGACATACAACGCATCGCTCAATCGTAAATCGACGACCGAACACTACGTCCATATCGACATCCTTCCAAAGTCGAAGGAAGATGAACGCCAATTCAAGAAAGCGGAACTCGTACTCTGGCAATCGAAAGACAAGCAATTCGCCAAGAACTTCATGTTCCCGGCCCGCCTCTGGTGGCAGCAGTCGAATGGTGATCAGGTCATCATCGATTTTCTGAGCGTGCGCGAATTCGCACCGAAGGCCGGCGAGTTCGAGATGCCGGCCCTTGGGGCGAACCGAACGACATTTGGGCTAAACCCGAATCACAGTGAGAACCGGAGTTTTTGTTG
>JANLUE010000917.1:0-5790 GCA_031363325.1 Gemmataceae bacterium | reverse complement strand
ACATCGAAGTCAGCGGTCGACATGGGGGTCCGTCCCAGATCAGAGTACGAGCGTCAGCTGCTAAGATAGAAGTTGACCCTCGACAACGACTTACGACCGCCCGAAGTTCTTGAACGCGCTGGGTTAAAAACCTGTCCTACGGGACCTAGTGATTGCTTGGAGTGAAATTGGCTCAATCGATTGACGCATCGAACTGGACGGTCCTCCTGCCCGTTGTGGCGGGTGGGCTGGCCGTCTGGTATTTGTTGCCGTCGCCGAAGCGTCGACCGGTGACGTTCGGGGCGATCGCGGCCGTGATCGCGCTGGCGGGGCTCGGTGCGTTTCTCGTTCGCGGACTTAGGCAGGCAATTCCCGAAACGGTCGAAGCCGTCCTGTTCTTCGGGTTCGCCGGGCTGGCGATCGTGTTCGCCGCATTGATGATCACGAATCGCAACCCGGCCCGATCGGCCCTGTGCTTCGCGATGGTCGTGTTGAGCACGTGCGGATTGTTTCTGTTACTCGGCGCACCATTCCTGTCGGCCGCGACGATTATCATCTATGCCGGTGCGATCATCGTCACGTTTCTGTTTGTGATCATGCTCTCACAACAGGAAGGCCCCTCGAACGCCGATTTGCGTTCGCGCGAACCGGCCCTCGCCGTCGCGGCCGGGTTCGTGCTCCTCGCGACGTTCCTGGTCGGCTTGCAACGGGTCTACGATCATCGCTCGGTGGACGCCGCGATCGCTCGGGCGAATGCACTGGCGGTCGCCGACAAAATTGATCCGGCACTCGTCAGCCCGCCGCGTGAAGATGGCAAGCGACCCGAATTGACGCGGCTCGCCGACGAGTTCCTGGGTGACATGCGGGCCGCCCTCGACCGGGTCAAATCGGCCAGCCCCCGTGCCGCCGATCGGCCGCACGACTTCACCGATCATCGCGCCGTCCAGGACGTTGAGACCGCGATCGAAGGTTTGCAGAACCTCGGCTTCCGCCACGACGATCCGGACGATGTCCGGGTCAATTGCCGCAAGATCGCCGAGGGCCTGACCAATTTGAAGAGCTTGAGCGACGGCAGCGCCGGCTTCGCCGACGTGCAACTGTCGCCGCATGGCGTGGCGACGCCACTCGACAACGGCCCGAAGCGCCTGCCGGCCGCGAACGTGTCGGCGATCGGCCGCACATTGTTCTCCGATCATTTGCTCGCGATTGAACTGGCCGGGACGCTGCTCCTGGTCGCGACAGTCGGGGCCATCGCGATTGCCGGCGGACGGCGGGAGAAGTCCGCGTGATATCAACATCGCATTACCTGGCCGTCGGGGCGATTCTGTTTGCGATTGGGCTGATCGGGTTTCTCACGCGTCGCAACTTGATCGTTCAGTTTCTCTCGGCCGAAATGATGCTTCAGGGCGTAGCCCTGAACTTCGTCGCCTTCAGTCGTCAACACGGCAACTTGCACGGCCAGGTGTTCACGTTGTTTGTGATCGCAGTCGCCGCATGCGAGGCCGGCATCGCGCTCGCCCTGTTCCTGATGCTCTATCGCCGCAAGCGCTCGCTCGACGTGAGCGCCTGGCAGGAACTGCGTGAAGCGGGCCTGGACGAGACGCGCGACACCGAGCCGTTGTCCCCCGAGCCGATGGAGGTTCCGCTCCCGCACTTGCCGAAGGCCGGCGTTCGGCCCGTGGCCGTCGAGGAGCGCCCGTATGTCTGACAAGACAATTCTGCTGCCGCTCGTCATTGGGTTTCCTCTCCTCGGCGCGATCCTGGCCGCCCTGTTCGGTGCCGTCAAGGAACTGCGTCGACACGCCCACGTGCCCGTTCTGTTCTGCGCGGCCATCTCGTGCGCCTGCGCGATCGGCACGTTCATCCAGGTCTTGAACGCCCCGCCGAAACAGTCGACGTTCATCCTGGCTCAGAATGCTCCGCCCGGCCAGGCATCCGGGTCGGCCGCATACACCGCGCCGGTTGCGTACCCGGACAACGGGCTCGGCGACGATCGCATCGAATGGTTCAGCGTCGTCGTCAATTCCAAGACGAAGTTCTCCGTCGAGTTCTCGGTCGCGGCCGATCATTTGACCGCGATCATGCTCCTGGGGATCACATTTATTGGCTTCTGGATCGTGGTCTTTTCAATCGCCTATATGCGCGAATCGCCCGGCTTCGCCCGCTACTTCGCGACCGTGAGCCTGTTCCTGGCCTCAATGACATTGCTCGTCCTGGCGGACAATTTCATTTTGATGTTCGCCGGCTGGGAAGGCGTCGGTCTGTGTAGTTACCTGTTAGTCGGGTTCTGGCATCACAAGCCATCGGCCGCCGACGCGGCTCGCAAGGCGTTCCTCGTCACCCGGCTCGGCGACGTCGGCCTGATCCTTGGCATCTTCCTGTTGTGGTCGATCAGCGAACAGACAACCGAATCGTTCCGCTACGACTGGGTGTTTCAACGGGCGATCCTCAACGCGCCTCAATATCAGACGACGTTCACGGCTGCGTGCCTGTTGATCGTGCTCGGCTGCGTCGGCAAGTCGGCACAGATCCCACTTTACGTCTGGTTGCCGGACGCGATGGAAGGGCCGACGCCGGTCTCCGCGTTGATTCACGCCGCCACAATGGTGACGGCCGGCGTCTATCTGCTCGCTCGTTGTTCGGTACTGTTCGCGGCCGTGCCCGGCGTGCAATTGTCGATCGCTTGTATCGGAGCTGGCACGGCACTCGTCGCCGCGTTCATCGCGCTCACGCAAACGGACCTGAAGCGCGTGCTCGCCTATTCGACCGTGAGTCAACTCGGCTTCATGTTCCTGGCGATCGGATGTGGCGGGGGCACTTTGCAATCGGTCGCCGTCACGGCCGCGATCTTCCATCTGTTCACGCACGCGTTTTTCAAAGCGGTGTTGTTCCTGTCGGCCGGCTCGGTCATGCATGCGATGCACGACCATATCGACATGCGCGACTTCTCCGGCTTGCGAAAAGTCCTGCCCGTCACGCACGCGGCGTTCCTGTGCGGAGCGCTGGCGCTGGCCGGCGTGCCGATCTTCTCCGGCTTCTGGTCGAAGGACACGATTCTGGAGGCGGCCCTCGAAGCGGGACACTCGGAGCGATTCGGCACGATCTACTACGTGCTGTTCGGCGTCGCATTGGCAACCGCGGCGATGACCGCCTTCTATACCTTCCGGGCCTACTTCAAAACGTTCTGGGGCGAATTGCGTATGCCGGCCGGGGCCCACCCACACGAACCGTACGAAATGACGTTGCCGCTCGGGGTGCTGGCGTTCGGCGCGGTGTTTGTCGGCGTCGTGGCCGAGCCGTTCACGCACTGGTTCAGCGACTTCCTGAAGGAAGCGCCCATCTTGAAAGTGGCCGACGCCGGCAAGACGGCCGCCCATCATTTGAACTGGCCGTTGATCCTGGGCTCGACGGCGGTCGCGCTCGCCGGAGTTGGCCTGGCCTACTACCTGTACGTGGTCAAGCCGGCCGCCCCGGAGAAACTCGCCGGCCAGATGCGAACACTGTACTACCTGTCGCGCAATCGGCTGTACGTCGACGAAATCTACAACCTGCTGTTCGTCCAGCCGCTAACTCTGCTCGCCGGCATCTGCAAGTTAGTCGAGTCGATCGTCTACGATCTGGTTCGCTTGATCGGGATGATTCCCCGCTATCTGGCCGAAGTCGTGCGGCCGTTGCAGAACGGGCTCGTGCAGTTTTACGCCTTGGCGACCGTGATGGGTGTCGCGGCGTTCATTGGTTATCTGGTGTTGTTTGCCAAATAATCCGGCCGGGGGGTTGCGAAAATCGCCGCGCGGAATTATTGCTCTTGATGGAACGCCGCGTTGCGCGGCCTGGGGACGAGATTAGCGATGACGCCGGACCTGATTCGCGACGTGCTGCCAGCCTTGATCGGGCTACCGATCCTGGCCGCCCTGATCCTGCGCTTCGTGGACGGCTCGGCCGCCCGACGAGTCGCTCTCGGGTTCGCGATCGGCCACCTCGTCTTCACGCTCGCGATCGTCGGCTCCGGGATGATGGCCATTCAGGACGACCCGCAAGTTCACGCGGACATCAACTTGCGCACGAAGAAGAGCGAGCGAATCTTCGCGCCGCAGTTCGTGCCCGGCGACCCCGGCACGAGTGGCAAACACACCTATTCGACCACCTGGGACGTTTTGCCGTTCTCGAAGGACAACCCGAACGTCCACGCCGTTCAGTTCTTCATCGGCCTCGATGGGTTGAACATCTGGCTCGTCGCCCTCTCGAGCTTGATGATGGTTCCAGTTGTCCTGGTCTCGTGCGACACGATCAAAAATCGCGAGGGGGCCTTCTATTCCTGGCTGTTCCTGCTCCAGGCCGGCGTGATCGGCGTGTTCCTGAGCTTTGATATCTTGCTCTTCTACGTCTGCTTTGAGTTAACACTCATTCCGCTCCTGTTCCTGATCGGCGGCTGGGGGCCCGGCCCCAATCGGCGCGAAGCGGCCCGAAAGCTGTTTCTGTTCACGCTAACCGGCGGCCTGATCACGTTGCTTGGCCTCGCCGGCACCGTGTTATTCGTCTACGACCGGACCGGCGAACTCACCTTCTCGATCCCACGGCTCGCCGACTTGATTCAAACCAACCTGCGCAAAGCCACCGGCCCCGGTCGGGAAGTGTGGGTCGACGCGCAAACGTATCTCTTCCTGGCGATGGCCGCCGGATTCGCCGTGAAGATCCCGATCGTGCCACTTCATTCGTGGCTCCCCGGCGCATATGCCGAGGCCCCGACCGGCGTGACCGTCATGCTCTCGGCCCTGCTCGCCAAGATGGGCCTGTTCGGCCTCGTGCGGATTTGCCTGCCACTCGCGCCGGACGCGACGCTCTCCGTCGGTCTGCCGCTTCTGGGAAGTTTAGCGACGGCGGGGATCATTTACGGTGCCTTGTGCGCCTACGCCCAGACCGATTTCCGCCGGCTCGTGGCGTACAGCTCCGTTTCGCATTTGGGGTTCTGCGCGCTGGCGATCCTGGCCTTCAATCCGACCAGCCTCGCGGGCGGTGTCTTGCACATGGTGAATCACGGCCTCTCGACCGGAGCGATGTTCCTCCTCGTCGGCATGTTGACCCGCCGTTACGCCTCCTCGCAAATCGCCGACTATTCCGGCCTCTGGACGCGCCTGCCGGCCCTGTCGTTTTTCATGATCGTGATTTGCCTGGCGAGCGTTGGTCTGCCGGGATTGAATAACTTCGTCAGCGAAATGTTGATGCTCGGCGGCCTTTTGCGATTTGTCGATGGAAAACTGACGGGCATCGCCTTCGCCGCGTTCGCATCGGCCGGTATCTTCCTGAGCGCCTGGTATACGTTGACGATGGTCCGCCGCGCGTTCTTCGGCCCCGTGAAAGAACCGCTCCCGGCCGGCCCACCCGTGACCGACCTGACCGCCCGCGAACGAGCCGCCATCATACCGCTCGCGTTGTTGTGTTTGCTGCTCGGGCTGTTCCCGCAGACGGTACTGCAAGTCATGGAACGCGACACGACTCGGTTGGCCCAGGTGGCCGACGAGGCACGCGGGAGGGCGAAATGATGTTTGGAGAAAAGGCGAGCCGGGGAGTGTTAGCTCCTCGGGTTGAACCCCAAATGACGTGACTTACCAACCCGAATGTCCCAAAATGTCCAGAAATGTCCCAAATTCACAAAGAAGTTTAATTTGGAGCGGATTGTTCGGCTGAATGTTTGTGCAAGCAGGTATTGAACCATTCACATCCCGGTGGGATGACCGCGATTTGCCGGGGGTTGTGCTAAGCGACACCCCCGGCGCGGCCCGACCCAGTAGTCCGTCGTTCCCGTGTGTGCGA
>JANLUE010000880.1:0-7733 GCA_031363325.1 Gemmataceae bacterium | reverse complement strand
TTGCCAAGTTGCTTCAGGAACGCGTCGCGATCGATTGGCTTGGCGACGGCCACGAGGAACACCGGATCGAAGTCCGCCGGCCCGTCGAAGTTCGGGGTTGGCAGATAGATCGTGAGCCGTTCGACGGTCGAAGGAGCGGGGCTGAAGCGTTTGTCGAGCGCCTCGATCGCTTTCGGGCCGGCCTTTTGGAGGATCGCCCGCACGTCCTTCATGGCGTCGTCCTTCCAGAGGTCGGCCAGTTTGACATGCGCGACCAAGAACGCATCGCCCGGCACGTGGGCGAGTTCTGGCGCGCTGGTCGATTGAGCGAACGTCGGTAGGGCGAAAAAAAAGAAGGCGAACAGCGGGAGGATTCGCATGGAAATGACTCTCGATGGAGACATCGTTGGAAACGGACGGTGAATGGTTGCAGCAACAACCAGGACGCCTGTGCCAGTCCGTCATTTCACGTTTGGAGTTCATTCTCGATCAGGCCCAGGCTACGAACAAACGACGCTACTCCGCCGTCGCGGTGGGCTGAGCCCGAAGCTTTCGAAGTTCCGCCTCACGTTGCTCGAGGCGCGACGCCTGTTCCTCGGCCAGACGTTCGGCAATTGTGGCACGATCCTCGGCGGCCAAAACTTGTTTCTTGGCCGCCGCCGCTTGCTTCCGAGCGATGGCTGCTTGCTTCTCGGCGGCCGCACGCGCCTGTGTGGTCGTCAGGAAGTCGTCGATCTTCGTGCCGCTCGCGTCGTAACAGACAACCCGCCCATCTTCCTCGCCAAGCCAGACCTTCGCCTCGGGCAGCCACACACGCCCGCTCGGGTCGATCGGCTGTTGAACGTACTTCCGGCGTCCGGGCTTCAACACGTAGTCGATGAACGAGATCGTTCGCTCGTCGCCGGACTCGTCCGCGTCCACGATGACGTATCGATGTACGCCCACTTCGGCGTATTCGCGAACCTTGTCCTCCACGTCGTTCGAGCGCGTGCTCGCCGAAGTGATCTCGACAATCACAGCCGGAGTCGTCCCTTCTTCGACGACGTTGAAGGTGGCCCAGACCTTCGGGGCCCCCACGTTGAACACGATCGCCACGTCCGGACCGTGCGCGTACTTGTTCGTCGCGTCCCAGGCGACCCGTTGGTCGCACAGGACAATGGCACCTTTCACGTCGGCCAGTTGAACTTTGAACGCGCCGTACAGGTAGACCATGTCGTCGACGTGGGCTTGCGAGACCATGTAATGATCTCCTTCTTGCGGATGCAGCGCGTCTTCAAGTGTGAGGGGGGCTTCCTGGAAACGTTCCTTTCCGTCGGGGCCAACGCGTTTGACGAGCCGCCAGCCGAACCGAAACGGGTCGAGCCGTTCGGGCGGCGCGGGGCTCGGTGAAAGTGTGATGCTCATCTACGCACTCCCGGCGACTCACGTTCCCGTTCGCATTTCTTCCTCGTTCGGGACGACTCGTAGTGGCTCGCCGTCGCGGTAGCGTTCGGCGCGGGCCAGGTAGTCGCGACGACTCTTTTCGTCGTCCGCCAGGTCGGCGGCGCGGTCGGCCCACTTCTCGGCGTCGGCAAAGTTGCCGACTTCCGCATTCGCCGCCGCCAGCGTGTCCAGAAACGTGGCCGTCTGCCATTCGGTCAGCTCGCAGGCTCGGGTGGCGCATTCGAGAGCGCGCCGGCCGTTGCGAATAGTCGGATCGGGGGCCGTCGCCCACACCCAGGCGAGGTAATTGAATGTGAGCGCACTGCCGGGGTCGCACTTCAACGCCGAGGTGTGATCGCGTTGCGCTTTCAGGAAGTCGCGGTTGAAATAGTGCAGCATCCCCCGGCGGTTGTACAAGCGCGGCGACTCCGGGTTCCGCTTGATCGCTTCGTTCAAGTCGGCGAGGGCCTCGGGCCGTCGGCCAAGTCGGTAAAGAGTCTCGGCGCGATATTCGAGCGTCGGCGCGTGGCTCGGGTCGAGCGCGAACGAATGATTGAAGTCGGCCAGGGCCGAATCGTATTCCTTGCGATCGTGGTGCACGAGCCCTCGGCCATTTCGAACCCACACCCAATCGGCGTCCAATTCAATCGCTTTCGAGAAATCGGCGAGCGCAGAGTCCGTATTGCGGGCCGCCCAGTGGGCGCTCGCCCGCCGACTCAGGGCATACGGGTTGTCCGGGTCGAGAGTCAGGGCCCGATCGAAGTCGCGGATCGCGGGCTCCGGGGCTTCGTTCTTGAGTCGCAGGTCGCCGCGCCAGACGAGGTAGCCGGCCGCACCGGGCGGATCGAGTTCGATCGCCTTCGAGAAGTCCACCTCGGCCTGTTCGCTGGCACCGCGTGCTTCGTGGGCTCGGCCGCGGAGGGCCAGCACGTCGGCCCGGGCCGCATCGATCGCCATCGCTTTGTTGCAGTCGATCACCGCTTCGTCGTATTGCTTCTGACGCAGAAAAAACTGGGCCCGGTCGAACAAGGCCTGCACGTCGTCCGGCTTCAAACGGATGGCCTGGTCGAGGTCGGAGATGGCCCGGGGGACGTTGCCGGACTCGGCGAGCGCGATCGCCCGGAACCGGTAGCCGGCGGCGATGTCGGGCCGCAGCCGGATCGCCTGAGTGAAGTCGTCGATGGCATCCTTCCAGTTGCCGGTCTGGAGGCTCTCCATGCCCCGCGAGCAATACTCGTCGGCGGTCTTCGGCGGTTGCGGCACATGCGTGTCGGCGGGCATCGCGGTTCCCAGGGTCGCGCGAGGGGCGGCGGATGGAGTCTAACGCTTTGGCGCGGGTAACCAAATCATAGGCAACTGGAGTGGCCGCGCCAATTCGTTCAGCTTCGCCACGTCTTCAGACCGCAGTTTGCCAAACTCCGCCTCCAGGTCGCCAAGCTCCTTTTCCAGGTCGTCCGCGAGTTGCCGCATCCCCTGAGTTGGCGGGCCATCGCCATCTGAGGCGAAGGAATAAAGGGCCCCCAGTTGCGAGTAGAGCTTGGCCCCGCCTTTTTGGGCGAGGATGTCGTACGAGACCTTCGCTTTCGGATTGTGTAACTTCTCTTCGAGGGCGACCAGTTTTTCGGACAGAGTCTTCGCTTCCTTCAAGTACGGCTTCGCCTTGGCTTCCTTGGCCAGTAAATCGCTGTGCAGATCCAGTTGTCGCTTCGCCGCCCGCAAATCGCGGACGATGCCGGTCAGCCGCGTCACATCGTCGCGCACCCGCGTCGCGAACTGCTCCTGTTCCTTGGCTTCCTCGGCGACCAGATCGAGCGCGTTTCGACGGAGGATCCACGGGGCCGATTCGAGGGCCTTCGCCTCCTCGGGGCTGGCGACTCGTGGCATCACTTCGATCTTTTGCGGCAGCGCCTTGGCGGTCGCCGACCCACGTGGTTCAACCACCCGGGGGTCCATGCGCACCTCGAGCGGGATCGAATACATTTGCCCGTCCACGATGATCTTGACCGTGTAGGTCCCCGGCGCGACGGTCGGGCCGGACTTCGGAATGCCAAGGTCGACCTGGGCCTTGGCGATCAACTCCGCACCTTGATGTCGCAGGTCCCAGGTGAATCGATTGACACCTGGTTTTCCGGGAATTTCCGGCTTCTTGACTTCGGAATCGTCCTCGTCATCTTCGTCCGGTTTCGGCTCCTTTTCCGGCTTGCCCTCGATCTTGACGACGCGTTCGTTCTTGGCATCGTACACCTCAATCGTGATCGGCCCCTTGGTTTTTTCCTTGAGGTAATAGTTCAACGTGGCCCCGTCGGGCGGGTTCTCACCGGCGGCGAGGCCCTGGCTCGAACTGATCAGTCCGTGCTTCTGCCACCGGATCGCGGACCGGGTCGGGAACACGTGGCCGGCCTTCTTCTCGATCGAGTCCGTCCATTGCCGTAACGGCGTTAGGTCGTCGAGGATCCAGATCGATCGGCCCAGTGTGCCGACTACGAGGTCGTCGTCCTTCACGACCAGATCCGTAATCGACGCGCTGGGCATGTTCAGTTGCAGCGGGTGCCACGACTCGCCATCGTCCGGCGAATGCCAGACGCGCCGCTCGGTCCCCAGGTACAGGTGCCCTTTCTTCTTTGGGTCGCAGCGAACCGAGCGCGCGTACTCGCCACCGGGTAGGTCGTCCGTGATGCGCGTCCACGTCTCGCCGAAATCTTTCGTCTTCCAGACATAGGGCTTGTAGTCGTCGAGCCGATGGGCTTCGACGACGAGATACGCGGTTCCATCGTCGAACGGCGACGGTTCGATGCATGAAACAGTGCCCCAGTCCGGCAGTTCCGGCACGTTGGCGGTCACGTTGCGCCACGTGTAACTTTGATCTTTCGACACGTGTACGAGTCCATCGTCGCTGCCCGCCCACAGCACTTTCTTGTTGATCGGCGATTCGGCCAGCGCGAAGATCGTGCCATAAATTTCGACGCCAGTGTTGTCCCCCGTGATCGGCCCGCCGGCCCATTTCTGTTTGTTCTTGTCGTTCCGCGTCAGGTCGCTGGAGACTTTGTCCCAGGTCTGGCCGCCGTTGGTCGTCTTGAACAACACGTTGGCCGCGTGGTAGACCGTGCCGCGGTCGTGCCGCGACACGACGATCGGCGAGGTCCACTGAAAGCGATACTTCAGGTCCTCGGCCCCGTGGCCGGACGGATCGTATGGGTAGATGCCGACGTTCCGGGCCTGTCGCGTGCGGTGGTCGTAGCGCGAGATGTATCCCCCGTACTCGCCGGCGTAAACGATGTTCGGATCGAACGGATCGGGGACCGCGTAGCCCGCCTCGCCGCCGCCAACCGTGTGCCAGTCGCCCAGCAACACTCCCGGGCCCGCCGACGAATTGCTCGGCCCGCTGGCGGTTCCCATGTCCTGCATGCAACCCATCACTCGGTAGGGCACGCTGTTGTCGCAATGGACGTGGTAGAACTGCGCCAGTGGCAGGGCCGGTGCTCGCCAAATCCTGCCGCCATCGGTCGAAATATCGACTCCGCCGTCCTGGGCCGTGATCATGCGCCGGGGGTCTTTCGGATCGATCCACATGTCGTGGTGGTCGCCGTGTGAAAAGCCCTTGATCGCCTTGAACGTCTTGCCGCCGTCGATGCTCTTCTGCATCCGGACCTGGGGGGCGAACACCACATCGGCATTCGATGGATGAACCGTCAACGTGCCGAAGTACCAGGTGCGTTGCAGGATGTTTCGATCGTTCGAGGCGAGTTCCCAGGAGTCGCCGCCATCGTCGGAGCGGAACAGGCCCCCCTTTTCGGCCTCGATCAACGCATAAACACGTTTTGAATCGTTGGGCGCGATGGCGACGCACACCTTGCCCCACGGCCCGGCCGGCAGCCCGTTGTCTTTCGATTCGTCCTTGACCTTTTTCTTTTTCGGGGCTTTCTCCGGCCCAAGTTGATCCCACGAGTCGCCGCCATCGCGTGAAACGTACAGCCCACTCCCCGGCCCGCCACTGACGAGGTCCCACGGCTTGCGTCGAGCGGTCCAAAGGCCGGCGAAGATCACACGCGGGTTGTTCGGGTCGATCGCGACATCGGAACCGCCGGTGTCCACGTCTTTGAACAGGACGCGGTCCCACGATTTCCCGCCATCGGTCGTGCGATAGACGCCGCGTTCCGCGTTCGGCCCGAACGCGTGCCCCAGGACGGCCGCGAAGGCGATGTCCGGGTTCGCCGGATGAACGACCATCGTGCCGATGTGCGAGACCTGCTTCCAGACGTGCTTCCAGGACTTGCCAGCATCCACGGACTTGTAGATGCCATTTCCCGCCGCGACGTTGCCGCGAATGTTCGCTTCACCCGTCCCGACGTAGATCACGTTCGGGTCCGAAGGCGCGACCGCGAGCGAACCAATCGAGGACACCGGTTGGTCGTCGAAGATCGGCTTGAACTTCACGCCGCCATCCTCCGATTTCCAGACGCCGCCGTTCGCCGCGGCGATGTAGTAGGTGAGCGGATCGCCCGATACGCCGACGGCCCGCGTGGTTCGACCCCCGGCATAGGGCCCGATCGATCGATACTTCAGCCCGTTGAATTGCGAGGGCGTTTCCGGTTCGTCGGCCGCGAGCGGCGAAAGCAACGAAACGAACGCGAACAGGCCGAGCAGGCGCGAAGTCATAACCGGTGCCGCTTGAAGTGGTTTGGGCGGATCGAAGCAATCGTAGTGGACGGGAGCCGACCGCGTCGAGTTTGGCGGTCGGGAAAGCGATTCGACGTGGGCCGGATGCGCGGGTTGTAAGGGGAGGGCGGTCGCACGCTCATGATCAACTCGAAGGAACGGTCCCACGATGAGACGGGCACGAGCGCGCTCGACGGTTCGTACACGCGGTCCGGCTCCGTGCCGATCCGCAACGACACTGTTCTGGCTACGGACATCAGCTACAACGCGGAGGGATGGGCCGAGACCGGAGCGGGCTCCCAATCGCAATATGAATTGGGCCGACCCTCATAGCCAACTCCGAATCCCAAACCCCCTCGTCCCGGAGTTCCGAGTGCCAGCCGACCGTTTGCGAAACCTTCAACTCGTCGGCTATGCCGAAGGGACTTCGTACTTGCTCTTGCTCGGTATCGCGATGCCGCTCAAGTACGCGGCCAACTGGCCCTACGCGGTCCAGGTCGTTGGGGCGGCGCACGGTGGCTTGTGGATCGTGTACTTGCTCGCCGCGGCGTGGGCCGGCATGGACAATCGCTGGGGCGTCGGCAAGTACGCCGGGGCGTTCGTCGCTTCGATCCTGCCGGCCGGCCCCTTCGTCTTCGACGCCTGGGTGAACCGCGAACGCCGGGCGCTGGCCGTACAATCAGGTGATGTTCAACCTCCTGCCGCTTCTTGAATCGATTCGAGCCCGCGTACGGCCGCCGATCGCGATCGTCCTCGGGTCGCCCGCTCAGGCCGCCGACCTCGTGGCCGCGCTCGGCGAAGTCGAGACCGTCTGCTATCAAATGGACTTGCATCAGGCGGGTCGATTGCGGCAACAGTTCCGCGAACTCAACTTGCCAGCCACGGTTGAAGTCTTGCCGGACCTGTGGGATCTTCCCACGCGATTCAACACGGCCCTGTTGCCGAACGCCGCGCACGGCGAACGCGAATTGAAGATCGACCTCGTCGAACAAGTGTTCCACATCCTGTTGCCGCGCGGCCTGTTCATTTCGCTGTCCGAATACGAGGCCGATTCACTCTTACCGAAATGGCACAAGAAAGTGTTCGGCAAGTGCAGCGAACTGCCCGCGACCCGGCAGGGCAGCGTCTACTGGAGCGTTCGCGACGGCGAGCGGCCACGCCGACGCCACGAGGTGACGTTCCGCGCCAAGATCGCCGACGGCCCCCCGCACTCCTTCACCGCCCGACCCGGCGTGTTCGGCTATGGCGGCCTCGACGATGGCGCTCGCGCGATGGTCGAGCTCGCGGACGTTCGACCCGGCGACCGAATTCTCGACCTCGGCTGTGGCCCCGGTGCGAACGGCATCCTCGCGATGGACCGCGCCGGCACGGAAAGCCACGTCACGTTCGTCGATAGCAATGTGCGAGCGATCGCCGTGACCGAGTTGAACGCCCAGGCGAACGGCTTGAAAAACTTCTGCGCGATCGCGACGGAATCGATGGACGGCCTCGAACCCAATTCGTTCGACCTAATCCTGGCGAACCCCCCCTACTACGCGAACTCGTGGATCGCCCAGATGTTCGTGGAGCGCTCGAAGCCGTTACTCCGACCGGGCGGCCGATTCTACATCGTCACGAAGATGGACAACCACGTCGCCCCCTTCATGTCCGAAGTGTTCCCCGACTCGACGTGGGAG
>JANLUE010000865.1:0-2274 GCA_031363325.1 Gemmataceae bacterium | reverse complement strand
CGAAGCCGTCGCCGCCTGGGTTTTAGGATGCCGACCGAAATCAAACGCTGCCCAATCGGGGCGAATCTGTAAACCCGAAGTGTGGCGATTTGGAGGCCCTGTTCTTGCTCACCCCCCGTGGTTGGTGGTTTCTGTTCATCGTCCTGGTGCAATGCGCCCTCGGGGCCGCGTTGTCCACGACGGTCGGGGATGGCATCGCCGTCCTGGGGTTCACGCTGCTTGGCTGGTTTCTGTTCGAGTGGGGGCACTTCGCGTATCGACTGTATTTCGTGTTGCCCGGCCTTCGCTATCAACGAGAGATCCTCGACGAGCGCAAGGCCGTGCCGTTGCTGTGGGCCAACGGCGAATTCGACGTGCGCGTGCGGCTCTCCCTTCCCGGCCCCGGCGACTTGCCGTTCGTCGTGCTGACCGACTGGGTGCCCACCGACGCTCGCTTCGTCTCGGGTAACGACGAAGTGACCGTGGCACTTTCTCCAAGTCAGCCAGCCGAACTGGTCTATCGCATCAAGTGCCCGATGCCCGGCCAACTGCGCTTCGAAGGCGTGCGCCTCCGCATCGCCGATCGCCAGGGGTTCTTCTACCATCGCTCGCTGCTTCGCGATGGCGTGACCGTGCTCGTGTTGCCGCGCCTGACCGGGGCCGAGACGAAGCGACGCGGCCTGAAACGACACAACATTTTCCCACCCCCCGGCGTGCATCGCTTGAAACGGCCCGGCGGCGGTGGCGAGCTTCTGGACCTGCGCGACTACATCCCCGGCGACCCGCCGAAGATGATCGCCTGGAAGGCGTCCGCCCGGAAGGACACGCTGCTCACGAAGGAATTCGAGAGCGAGGTGCCGGTTCGTTGCACAATGTTCGTCGACGCCTCCGAGCCGATGCGGATCGGGGCCAAACGTGCGAAGATCACACGCGTGGCGAACCTGGCGGCCGGCGTGGCCGAAGCGACCGTCGGCGATCGGGACCATGCGGGCCTTGTCGTGTTCGACGAACACACGTCGTCGGTCATGCGTCCCAAGCGAACGCGACGGCATGTGATCGACATGCTGCATCGACTCGCGGAAGCGGCCGCCCGCCCGAGTCCGCTCGGCCCGTTCGGCGATGCCGCCGCCCTGTCGCGCATCTCGCACTCGCTCGCCGGCGAACTGTACCCGGAACTCATCAGCCGCAAGATCAACACGACGCCGTTCGGCATGTTCTGGAACCCGCCGAGCGACTCGCGGCGAATCTGGTGGGTGTTCGCGCTATGGTTACCACTCCTGTTCTTGATCTGCAACTATCTCCTGCGACACGTCGGCGCGGTGATTGGCTCGGCCACGCTGGTCGAAGCCTCGGTCGCCGTTACTCAGGCGGCTGGCAATCAGCTCGGTATCTGGCGAATCGATCTCTACGGCAACAACTCCGAGTTCGTACTCAGAGCGTACAAGTGGGCGGCGATCCCCGCGGCCGTCGGCACGCTGCTCTGGCTGATCTTCGGACTTACGGGCGCGTTCGGACTACGCCGACTCGAACGCACCCGCCGCAAGCAACTCGGTCTGTTGTTCGCCACGCTGGACAACGATCGGGCCGGGGCCGAGACGCACTACCTCCACGATGACCAGGCGTTCGCCCGGCGGGCGATGCGGTTCCTCGCCGAGCATCACGTCCGCTATCCGGTGCGGCTCTACGACGCTCGGGGGCGATATTTGTTCCACGCCCGGCCGAAGCTCGACGTGTTGGCGAAGGCCCTGAACTTCGCGGTCGCCCACGGCCGCGACAACGAACTGTTCGTCTTGCTCGCCGACTTGATCGATCTGGCCGACGACATCGAACCGTTGATTCGATCGGTCCGCGTGGCCGTCGCGCGACATCATCAGGTGCTCGTGATTATTCCGTGGCAGGAGGACATTCCCGAACCGCCCCGCGAGCCGCCCAAGGAAGACGAAATCCCAATGCATAAGTCCGAACGCTTCGCGACGGGCGGACTGCAAGCGATCGCGGACGAACTCGCGCACGACGCGGTCGAACAATACCACCGCAACTATTTCCGCTTGCGGAAGGCGTTCGGCCGACTCGGCGTCGTGGTCGTGCGGGCCGAACACGGCGAACCGGTGCAGACCGTCCTCGACCGCATGGACCGCCTGCGTGGCGTCGGGAGGCGGCGATGACCGAACCCGAGAAAAAGCCGCGTCGGCCGGGCGTGTTCTCGCGCCTAAAGGTGCCCGCCAACCTGAACTACCTGATCCTGACGGCCGGCGGGCTGCTCGTCTATTTCCTGGTCATGGCCGGTCGCGGCAA
>JANLUE010000856.1:0-3212 GCA_031363325.1 Gemmataceae bacterium | reverse complement strand
CCCTGACCAGCGTGGACCGCAATCTTTTACAGCGGTGCCTGCAACACGATACCGGGGCCTGGAACGATTTCGTCGATCGATTCCTGGGCCTCATCTATCACGTGATCCACTACACGGCCCACCTGCGTAGTACGCCGTTGAGCCCCGAGGAAGTGGAAGACATCGCCCAGGAAGTGCTCCTGCAAGTCGTCGCGAACGACTACGCGGTGCTCAAGCAATTTCGCGCCAAAAGCTCGCTGGCCACGTATCTGACCGTGATCGCCCGGCGGATCTGCGTACATCAGCTGGCCAAGATCGCCCCAAGCCGTCGGCCACTGCCGTCCGAGTTGAAGAAGACCGAGGAAGAGGAAATTCCCCGCGCCCGCGTGGGCCTCGAGCGCCAGGAAGAAGTGCTGAAGCTTCTGAAGCGACTGCCATCGAAGGAACGCGAAGTCGTTCGCCTGTTCTACCTCGAAGGCCGCAGCTACGAGGAGATCAGTTCGGCCTTGAACATTCCGGTGAACACGATCGGCCCGGTGCTGTCGCGCGCCAAGAAGCGCTTGAAGGCGACGGCGAACGTCCCGCCGGGGGCCGAGCGCGTGAAGGGCAAGACGGGTTGACGGCCGTTGCTCGGGGTAACTTCCGCGAGTTCATGAACGCTTGGCCACCTCCGAGGGGGACGCGGCACGTCGCTATTCGTTCTTCAAACGTCTTCTGACTCACATCGAGCGATCGACGGGATTCGGCGAACGCGGCAATTCTCCGCGCACATCAGTTGGATGTTTGCAAACGATTTCGGTTACGCCCCCCATCCTCGTAACCGATCGCAACCGGGGTCATCGAAACGGCGACCGATCCCGGAACCCGGAAAATACGATGATTGCCGTTGAATCCCGTCGAACGCCCACGCCGATCGAGGACGAACTCGACCTGCCGTCGGCCGTCGGGCCGCTAATCGCCGTGCTGGGCCAGCTCGCGGAACTCGTCGAAGCGCTTTCGGGCGAACAGTTCACGCGCAAGCCGGTTGGCGTCGTGCCGAGCAGTATCGGCGGGCACATTCGACACAACCTCGACCACGTTCGCACGCTGCTCGATAGCCTGTCCCGGGGCGAACTGGACTACGACGATCGGCGGCGCGGTACGGGCATCGAGAGCGAGCGTGGGTCGGCCCTCGAAGCGATCGAGTACCTGTGTACGCGCCTGCGAAACAGCGCGTGGCCGGCCGGCGACGAGACGTTTCGCATGACCCAGATGGTTGCCGCCGATCGCCCCCCGGTCGTCGCCTGGACGAGCCTCGATCGCGAACTGGCCTTTGTGCTGAGCCACACGATCCACCACAATGCGTTGATCGGCACGATGGCCCGATTGATGGGGGTCGTGTTGCCGCCGGAGTTTGGCTACGCCCCGTCGACGATCGCCCATCGAAGGAGTCGGCCGTGTGCACGTTGACCGTCGTCCCGCACGGCCGCGGTCGATATCGGGTGGCGTTCAACCGCGACGAGTCCCGTGCCCGCCCGTCGGCCCTGCCGCCACAACGTCGCCGCTTCGGCGAGCGCCAGGCCATCTTGCCGATCGATCCGAGTTCGGGCGGCACCTGGCTGGCCGTCAACGACGCGGGCTTGCTATTCGCGTTGACGAATCGCAACCCCATCGGCCCCACGCCGACCGCGACGAAGAGTCGCGGCGACCTCATTCCGTCACTGCTCGATAGCGGTTCGTTCGCCGAGGTCCGGCGACGACTCGACACGATCCCGGCGAATGAGTACGCGCCCTTTCGATTGATCGCGCTCGGTCATCCTTGCGTGGCGGTGTTGACGTGGGACGGTTTCAGCCCACGGGACGAACTCCGCTCGGCAAAGACCCCAATGGCCTTCACGTCATCGGGCTTGGGAGATCAACTGGTTGAGGGTCCGCGGCTCGAACTGTTCGAATCGATGGTGGCGCGGGCCCGCGATCCGGAAGCCGGCCAGGAAGCGTTTCACCAACACATCTGGGCCGATCGTCCGCATCTCAGCGTGAACATGTCCCGCGCCGACGCGCGCACGGTGAGCTTTACGCTCGTCGAGGTTACGCCAACCGAGGCCCAGATGACGTACTACCCGGACGCCCCGACGGCCGCGTTCGACACGGTCGAAATCGCGATGGCACGAATCCTGTTTGCACGTTATCGACCTTCACCTTGACAATGCCATCACGGCAACGAAAAGGCGAGCCGGTCGGGCGTAAGCCCACCGGGTGAACCCCCAATGGACAATGTTGCTTCTTTTGACACCCAGAAGGCACGCTCATTGGGGGGGTTCACCCGGTGGGCTTACGCCCGACCGGCTCGCCTTTTCGTTGCCGTGACGGCATTATCAACCTGAAGCTGGCCAACAGCCTCTCACTTCTTCTTCGACATCCCAGTATGAACGATGGTCTTCCAGTAGGTCTCGAGTTTGAAGTTCGGGTCGTTGTCGATGTCGTGGCAGTTCGCGCAGGTGGCATATGTGCCGATGAAGGTCTTGTATTCGGCCGGCGTGAAGTGCGCCTCGCGTTTCACGGTGTCGCGTTCCTTCGCATACGCTTCGAGTTTCTCGAGTGAAGGCATCATGCCCTTGCCGTCGGCCCCCTTCCAGGGGCTGAGTTGCAGGCCAAACTTGTGCGTCTGGTCTTTCGCGCGCTTCTTGAGGTTGGCGGTTTCCTCGGCGACGTGCAGGCTCGACGGGCCGTGACACGATTCGCACTGCACGTTCTTCAAGTGGGGCGTGTCTTTCGCGTTCACGTAACCCGTCTTGATCTCGTAGCCGACCGTGTGGCAGATGATGCATTCGCCGTCGAAGTTGCGACCCGTCGGGTGTCTGGCGATTTTCTCGAGCGCGTCGTACGCATGCGAATGTTTTGATTTGTCCCAGACGGCCTGTTCGGCCGCATGACAAGTCTTGCACGCGTCCGCCCCGACGTAGGCCGCGCCTTTGCCGGCCTTCTGGGCCTGGATCGAGTGTTCCTTCTTCCGCTTGGCCATTTCGGACAGGTAGTCGTTGTCCTTCACGGTGTCCGAATATTCCTGGAGGAGATTGAGCAACGGGTGGCCCTTCTCCTTGTCGGCCGTCGTCTCGAATTCGTCGGCCATCACGACGCGCTGATAGTGGAACTCCGGGCCGTTCTTCCCTTTGAACACCCCGACGACGCCAACACTCTGGCCCTTCTGGCCAACCTGGCAAATCCAGGTTTTGCCGTTGTTCACGATCGTCGGC
>JANLUE010000548.1:0-2439 GCA_031363325.1 Gemmataceae bacterium | reverse complement strand
CAGGCTGAAGGCCTGGGATCGTGCGGCTTCGCCATTCGGCCCGGCTTTTCTCGGCGGGTTCTGGTCTCAGGCCTTCAGCCTGAAATCCTCGGGGGTTTTGGTCGGTTAACCCAGGGCGGCGGTGCTTCGCACCTTGCCCTGGGCTGAACAATCTAAGGCCGTTGGCCTGAAAACCAAGACCGTCCCACCTTGCGTTGATCAAAACAAATAGAACCAAACCTTCTCGTACAGAAACTCCCACATGCCGTAGAAGAGCGAATACCCCGACGAGTGATCGCCGCCGATGATCTTGGCGTGGATCTCGGCGTCGTTGACCAGGAGCGCCTTCTGGATGTGGAACTCTTCGGGGATGTCCGGCGTGTTGATGCGCACGTTGGCCAACAGCACTGGTTCCGATTCGTTTTGATCGTCGCGGTTTGGCTCGGCGGCGGCCGTCACGTCTTTGAAGTACAGCTTGCCCTTGCCGAGATACGTCGGCGTCGGGTTGCTGACGGGCAGCACTTCGACCCAGAGGTATTTGCCGCCTTCGTCCGTTTCGGCCGCCTCCTGGAACGCCTGTAGCACTTTGCCCGCGTGTTTCTGAGGAATCTTCAGCACGATTTCCCATCCGCCGCTCACGTTGCCGAGTCGCAGCAGTGGGTCGGACGGCTTGATCGTCTGATTGAGCTTGTCGCTGAAGTCCCGAGTCATGATGTGCCACATCGGCCGATCGAGCCCGGCCGACGCGGAAATCGGTGGCGACTTCAGGATGAAGTAGCCCGGCTTGTCGAGGTCGCAGTTGTACGCGATACGGTAATTTTCAAGTTGATCGATCGCGTACTGGCGGTTGATTCGAGCCTGTTGCAATTCACGGATTTGAGTGTTTTTTTCGGTCGGGGGCAGGTTCTCCAGGTTCCGCGACAGCGATCGGATCGCGGCATCGTGGCCATCGCGTTTCGTCTTCAAATCCACGATTTGCGTCGCCCATTCCGCCCGATACAACACGGCCACCGGCGCTCCCGGTTGAATGTCCGCGTTCGGCTCGACCATGAAACGATCAAGTTTGCCATCGTGCGGCGAAAAGACAAACTGTCGTTGCAGCGGCGCAAGTCGCCCTTTGGAATCCAACTTCAGCGGGTACGGCACGAACAACAGTACGCTCGTTAGGAGTAATAACGTCGCGACCGTGAAGAAGACCCAGAACCGCGCCTTGCCGCCGAGGCCCTGTTGGACCCGCATCAACGGCCACCAGAGTGGCTTGAGCGGCACGCGTTTCATCTCGGCCGCGTTGTACAACGCCGTCGCCGAATGAGCGGCCACCACGTCGAGTTTCTGCTCGATCAGGGCCGTCGATTCCGGCGGATCGAACACTTCCATCAACACGGCGGATCGAACCGGCTTCAGCGCTTCCTTCGAACCTTCCTTCGGTTTCTCCCGTTCGTCGCGGACCGGCTGAAGGACAAGCAGCTTCGGGTTCTGCTCGGTCAGATACGCGTCGAGGGCCACGAGCACCTTGGGCGGCAACGTCTCGTCGCGGGCCCCGCGATAGACGAGCTTCTCGCCCCACTGGATCACCGCGTCGAACAGTTCGCGCATCCGGCGAACGTGCGTGCTCGCCTTTTCAACGACATCGGCTCCGCTCACCGCTTCGATCGTCGTCTTCTTGCCGTGCCGAATCCCGACCGTGATCCGATCGCAGCCGATCAGGCGGCGACCTTCGTTCGAGACCGTGTACGCGACTTCGGTCGGGTTCAGAGAACCGTGGACCTGCCGGCTGAAGACTTCGAGTTGCGTCCAGACTTGTTCCTGGCCGGCCACCATGCGATTGCTGGTGTTGCGCAGGAAGTTCGACGCGTAGCCGGCCACCTGGATCGTGTACCGGACCAAATCGTCCGGGTGCCAGTTCGGCTTCTGGAAGATTTCGACGAGGCCGAAGGTCTGATTGTCTTCGGTAAGGATCGGCGCGAGCGCCAGGGCGTAGTCGGTCGGGTTGCCGGCCGACTTGTCGACATCGGCCCGGACGCGCGGCCCGAGGATTCCGGGCTTCGCTTTCTCGGCGACGAGTCGCAACAGTTGGTTGTGCGCCTGTCGGCCATCGGGATGATCGTCGAGGCCGATCTTGCCGAGGTTGACCTGGCATTGTTGCTGAAGGAACCCCTGGGGGGTCTTGATCCAGACGGCGCCAGCGGGCGCGTCGATCCCTTCGAGGCCCTTGCGCAGCAGTTCGCCGTAGAACTCGCCGGGCGCGAGGTTCGACCCCGACAGGGCGGCGAGTTGCTCGATCGTATGTTCGACCTGGCGGCGAATGCGTCGGTTGCGTTCGTCTTCGCCGCCGGGCGCGGTGGTCGCAGTGCTCGCAGACACGGAGCGTCCTCTAACCAGATGGGATGGGGCCGGGCAAGATGCGAGACTTAGAGAAGTGTATCGGCCGGGTCAATCGAACGCAATGTTGTCCCCCTC
>JANLUE010000767.1:0-3374 GCA_031363325.1 Gemmataceae bacterium | reverse complement strand
ACTGAGTACTGAGTACTGAGTACTGAGTACTGAGACTGAACAAGCCAAGCCCACCTCAACGTTAGAAGCCGGCGGTCGAGCCCGCAAGGGCTCGGCTGCCGGCTTCGACGGACGGGACGCCGCGCAATCGACGCCACCGGTTCAAACTATTCCACGAGGGCCACGTTGATGCCCCCCTGCATGATTCGCTCTAGCGCTTCCTTGATCTTGTCGATTCGCTGGGTCGAGTTGCCCGTGATGATCTTGTAGCTCTCGATCGACGACGCACCGACGGCCGACGTGTTCCCCGCGATCTGGACGTTGCGGAGGAACTCCAAAGCTCGCGTCTTCAACAGCGAAGTCGTCGAGGTCTCGAACAACTCGCCGAAAGCGAGCGTGTGGATGTACGCGGGCTGTCGGGTCGTGGAGAACCCAGCCCCCTTGCCGGTCGGCAGGCCCGACCAACTCGTGTAGATCGTCGGACTCGTGGCTCCGAGCCCAGGGGCCGGCGTTGGTACGGCGGTGTAGGCCGCGAACGTCGGAAAGGCCTTGCTACCGGTCGAATCCTGGCAGATTAACGCCGCGAGCGTGACGGCCGGGTCGATGGCCTGGGGATTGCCGTTCGACGGGCTCGCCGCCGAGCCGCCGTTCGAGATGCTCGTCCATTGCATGTTGCCCGAACCGTTCGCGCCGAACGTGCCGTTACACTTCTGATTGGCAACGCCGTCCGTCTCCAGGATGACAATCTTCGCCGCCCCCTTGCGACCCGTGTAGGTTCCGGTCCAATTGAACTGGTTGTAACAGTTCATCAGGCCCATCGTCGGGTTCGTGCCACCATCGCCGCACGGGATGTCCGAAGTGTAGTTGTCCACGTTCAAAGCACACGGATCGGAAGTCGAGGCACTCCCGTTCGTCTTGTACGGCCGCTTCTCGCTCGTAAGCGTTCCCAACGTACTGACGAGCGAGAACGGATAGTACAGGGCGTTCGTCATCGTGGTATAGCTCTTGCCCATCGTGGCCCGCGGGGTCGAGTAGCCGTTGTGACTCGACCAGAAGTTGAGCGACGCGAGGTCGTTCGGATGGTTCTTCTGAATGTCGCTCAGGGCGGCGCGAATGCCGGCCCGGAGTTGCCACGTCTGCGCTTCGTAGGTGGTGGCGGCCATCCAATTGAAGTCCATGTTGTCCGAGTTCATCGACATGAAGGCCAACATGGTCAACGGGCCGAACCAGAAGTTCAGGCGCGGGTGAACCGGGCAATCGTCGTAGGTCATGTACGGTTTCGGGGCGGTACCCGTCGTGGCCGTGATCTTGCCCGTCCCAAACGTGTTGCCGGCCCACGTGTTGTTCGCCCCGACGCCGTAGAGCGTCTTCGACCGCGTGTGTCGACCCGCCCCAACGACGAAGTCGATGTATTCCTTCCAGAAGCGTTCGTTCACCGTGGCGGACGTGTTGACGAGGCCGGTTTGCCAATCCATCGGAATGCTGTTCGGGATTGCGTCGTAGTACAAGACGCGACCGGCCCGGAGGGCGCTCGGCAGGGTCTGGGGGCCGTTCTTGAGCCACTTCAGGATGGCGTCGTAGTTCGGGATGTACCGAACGAAGGTGGGCGTCGTCATGGCCGTCGCGCCGAGGTTTTGCGTCTGCCACACGCCGGTCGCGGAGAACAACCGAGTGTTGTCGTCCATGATCGCGCCCTTGGTGCCGGCGCTGCCACTTGGGTAAAGGAAGAATCGCTTCCGCCAATCGGCGATCCAGTTGTTCGAGGTGTCTTTGATTGAGCTCGACCCGGAGATGTTGGTCGGATCGGCCCCGGCCGTGTAGCGCGGGTCGGGCGGCCACATGTAGAACGACTTGCCGTAGTAACCCGGCCCCATCGAGTAGCCCTTGAACGAAGTATTCAGAAACCCGCTCAAGCGCGAATCCTCGTAGCCACCGGAGGCACCATTGGTCTCGAAGGTCGCATCGCGAGTCGCGGACGTGACCGCTCCGAGCCCGAGCATGTCCTTGACCGTCTTGGCGTACTGCGCGACCGTCGGGGTCGTCGTCGACGTGCCCGAGTTCAACGGCCAACGGTCGCCGGCATACGAGGCGGCGTACTGGCTGACCCAGGTGGCCGGGGCCGGAGTACAGGTCGGCGTATTGGTGAGCGCGAAGGAACCGGCCGTCAAGTCGCTGCCAAAGACGAACGCGTTCGTCGCCGTGGAGGATTGATTGGTCTGGAAGTTGTTGACGATCGGCGGTCCGTTGGCCGTCGTCATAGTCATGTTGTTGGCGGCATGATTTTCCCCGCCCGTGTCGGTATAGGCATCGAGTCGTTGCATCGGGTTCGGCGTGCCCGTCGTCGCAACCGGGTAGACGGCCCACGGTCCAAAGCGCGGGAACGTCGAATCCGGGTTCAGGCTGCCCGTGATGTCGATCGATCCCGAAACCGTCGGCGGATAATTGAATTCGCTGGAGAACTTCATCGAACCCGAGAAATCGAGGCTGATGTTGATATCGCGCGGCCGGTGCACGGCCGTCGAGACGGCCGAACACTTCATCGAATTCACGCCGAGCACCCGGCCGAAGTACGTTTCCTGGTCGGCCACGATGACGATTCGCATCGCGCCGTACGCTTCGAGGGCGGTCGGGGCATTGACGAAATCGGTGACGAACCGGGCCGAGCCCGTGTTGTACTTGTACACGCCGGCCGTCGCCGTCGTGATCTGGGCGTTCGTGATTTGGGTCGTCAAGATGTAGTTGGACTTCGCCGCTTCTTTCGCCTCGGCGACGGCGTTGGTCACATTGTTGCCGGAATTGCCGTCGAGGGTCCGGGCCCCCGCCAGCGCGCCGATGTCGGCCGCGGCCTGACACTCGGTCCGGGCGACCGCCATCATGCCGACATCGATCGCCAGGGCGATGAACGCCATGATCCCGACCAGGCAGATCGTGACGAGTGGAAGGACCGCTCCGTCCCGCCGGGTCGCTCGTAAGGGCCTACGCATGTTGCGCCTCCGTGATTCGGGTCCGTGTTCAGTTCGCTTCGCTACCCATCAAGACCGTGACCTTGAAGTCGAACGACGACCCAAGGCCGAGGAGGTCGGTTATGACTGGCTGATAAGTTCCTTCAATCCGCACCGCGATCTTCTGGTGGAAGGTGGCCGATGTCCAAATCGGCTTGCCGGTCGGGCTCAAGTTCGGGGTGGCCAGGAACAGATCGCTATCGGGCACGGCGAATACGTAAAACTGCCGACCGACGATGTTCCCTTCGAGCCCGAACATGCCGCGTCCGTAGATGGTCGTGTTCCCCGTGACTTGGCCGTAGTAGAAGACTTGTTCGATGCTCGTCGCATCGATCGTGGCCGGGTCGTTGGCCATGGTGGGCCCACCCGTGTGCACCACGGCGAACCGGGCCG
>JANLUE010000763.1:0-6087 GCA_031363325.1 Gemmataceae bacterium | reverse complement strand
CGAATCGATCCAGTGCCTGCCGGACCTTCGGGTCCGGGCCCGACTCGCGTTCCCCCTGGGCCGCGAACAGTCCGAGTCGCAAGCTCGTCAGAAACAACGCCCCGGTCTTCCGCGAATGAATGACCGCGAGCGCCTCGGCCGTCCGGGGTGATTCGCCGGCAATCTTTCCCTCGGCCGCAAGGTCCAACACCTGCCCGCCGACCATGCCGATCGCGCCGGCCCCCCGGGCCAGTTCCGCACAACTAACCGCCGCCGTCCGGGCCGGATAACCGTCGGCCAGGACCTGAAACGCCCCGGTCAACAACGCATCGCCTGCCAGGATCGCCAGCGCCTCGCCGAACTTCTTGTGCGATGTCGGCTGCCCACGTCGCAGATCATCGTCATCCATTGCCGGTAAATCGTCGTGGATCAACGAATACGTGTGTACCAATTCGACCGCGCACCCGCCAGCTAGGGCCTGTTCGACCGACCCGCCGGCCGCCTCACACGCCAGGACGGCCAGCAATGGCCGAAGCCGTTTGCCGGACGAAAACACACTATAGCTCATGGCTTCGGCCAGGGGGGCCGGTGCCCCGGCCGCCAGCCGATCCAGCCAGTCGCGCAGGGCCGCCTCGACCCGGTCGCGGCGGGCCGTCATTCGCTCGACAAAGTCGTCGCTCAAGCTGCCTTCTCCGCTGCGGGTGGGCGAATGCGCACATGGGCGATGATAGGCGTTGGCCCAATCCCAGCGCTGGCGAAGACGATTACTTTATATCGCAAAGTGAACGGATGCAATGGGAAAGCCCGTCGCGAATTCGCCCTGGCAAACTCGAGCCAATGTTTTTGGTGCGTCCCGGCCGTCGCTTGCGCGTGCTCGTGCGCGGCGCGCGAAGTGATCGTCCGATCGCATCAACGAGCGGCGAGCATCTGGCCGACTCGCACACGGCATTCGCCCATCGCCTGTCCACGCTCCTAGAATGAACGGATGACGCCTGATGAAACCTCAACCGCCCGCCGGGGCCCCGTGGTCACGTTCTGGGGTGCCGCCCAGATGGTCACGGGCTCCATGCATTTGCTGGAGGCCGGCAAGACCAAAGTTCTCCTCGACTGCGGCCTCTACCAGGGCAAGCGCGACGAGGCCCGGCAACGCAACGCTCGCTTCCCCTTTCCGCCGAAGCAAATCGGCGGAGTCCTCGTCTCGCACGCCCACATCGATCACTGCGGCAACTTGCCGACGCTGATCCGCCAGGGCTTCGACGGGCCGATCTTCTGCACGCCGGCTACTCGCGACCTGCTTCGCGTGATGCTCTCCGACTCGGCCAAGATCCAGGAAGAAGACGCCGCCCACCTCAACATTCAACGGCAATACGCCGAGCCGTTCGTCGAGCCGCTCTACACGCGGACCGACGTGGACCGCGTGCTCGATCAGGTCATCGCGGTCGACTACGACAAGTTTCGCGACATTCGACCGGGGCTGAAGTTCAAGTTCCTGGAGGCCGGCCACGTGCTCGGGTCGGCGATGGTTCACATCGTGGCGCACATGGACGGTCGCGATCACACGCTGACCTTTACGGGCGATCTCGGTCGGCGCAGTTTGCCATTGTTGAAACACACGGCCCCGATTCCGCCGGCCGAAGTGCTCGTTTGCGAGAGTACCTACGGGAACCGGGTTCACGAACCGATCGCGGATACGGCGAAGAAGCTCTACGACGCGATCAACCGCACGATCGAACGCGGCGGCAAGGTGATGATCCCGGCCTTCAGTCTGGGCCGCACGCAGTTGATCATTCACTTCATCCACAAGGGGATTATCGACGGCCTGATCCCCCGCGTGCCGGTCTACGTCGATAGCCCCCTGGCGGCGGACATCACGGGCGTCTACGAATCGCACCCGGAGTGCCTCGACGCCGAAGGCCAGAAGATGCTCGACGACGGGGTCGGCATTCTGGGCGGCGATGTCGTCACTTACATCCGCGAGTTCGAGGACTCGATCCGCGTGAGCAATCGGCCCGACCCATCGATTACGATCGCTTCGAGCGGCATGTGCGACGCGGGCCGAATCCTGCACCACTTGAAGATGCACGTCGACGACCCGCGCTGTACCGTGATCCTGGTCAGCTATCAGGCGTACGGCACGACGGGCCGTCGACTTTTGGAGAAGTCGCCGACGGTGAAGTTCCTGGGCCGCGAGTGGAACAAGTGGATCGAGGTCGTGCACCTGGACGGGTTCTCCGGCCACGCGGACCGGGCGGACTTCCTGGCGTACCTCGCGCCCGGTGCGGGCCGAGTCGGCAAGGTTCGGCTGATCCACGGCGAGCGCGAACAGGCCGAGTCACTGGCGGAGGCGCTTCGCGACATGGGCTACACGGACGTGGCCGTGCCGATACCGGGAGATGTCGTTGAGTTGGGGTGAATTGCCATTTTGGCAGGCCCCGGATTCGGCCGTCAGAAATATTTCGGAATTTCGGGAATAAGGCCCCCCGGTCCGTATCTCTACTGGCGTGCGGCGTCCCGGAGATGTGGGACGACCGGAAAGTTCTCCCGGGCCTCACTTCCAAGAAAGGGTAGCTGTGAAAAAGCTGCTGAGCCTGTTCCTGGCCGCCGGCCTGATGGCCGCGCTGGGCTGCGACGACAAGAAGACGACCAAGCAAGACAAGCCGGTCACCACCGCGCCGACGCCGGGTGGCAAGGACAAGATGCCGGAAATGAAGATGCCGGACAAGGAAGGCAAGTTGCCCGATAAGCCGCCGGAAAAGACCCCGCCAGACAAGGGCCCGGACGTGAAGCCGCCGGAAAAGGAAAAGAAGAAGGACGACGAGAAGAAAGACAAGTAAGCTCCAACCCGTACACTCTCCAGCACGGTGACGTGTAGATTCTGTTTCCCCAACCTGTTCCGCTAAAGGACTGACTCTGATGAAGAAGATGCTCTGCCTCTGCGCCGCGTTCGCGATGTTCGCCGCCGTCGGCTGCGACGACAAGAAGACCACCCCGCCGAAGACCGGTGGCAGCACCCCGCCGGCCGTTGATCCGGCCAAGAAGGACGGCAAGTAATTCCGATCGGGCTTCACCGCCCGGATCGCTGGAATTCGCAAGGCCGACGGTCGAAAGACCGCCGGCCTTCGCCATTTGATCGTCACATTGTGCCCAGTCGCTTCCTTCCATCCGTTTGTGTACTAGAGTGCAGTCGGTTCAATACCGGGGCACGCGATGACGAATATTGAGTGGATCGACATGTTCCGGGTCATTCCGGAGCACGAACACAGCAAGCTCGTCATCGTCCTGTTGACCGGCATGGAATTGAGCGTCGATACACTGCTGCGGTTCGAGACCAACTTCCTCGTCCTCCGCGGGCGGGTGGCGGGCACCGTTGACGAGGCCCGCGGCTTCTTCGTCCCCTACGCCCAGATGCTTTGCTTCCGGCTCGAACGGACGATGAAGCTCGAAGAATTGACCGCGTTCTTCCCCAAGGCCGGCGCGATTGCCGACGCGGTGACTCCAACCAAGGAAGAGCCCGCCCTCACCCGCTCGTCGCACCCGACCCCCGTCGCGCCGACCGACCCCGCCACGGCCTCGCGGCTACTGTTGGAAAAGATTCGCGCGACGCGAGCAAGTTCGGCTTCGCGGTACAACTCGCGGCACGAAAATCTGTAGACCGCCCAAGTGGCCCTCTCGCACCACGACAGGTGAGCCCTCTCCTCTCGCGGAGCGAGAGGGCCACTTTAGCGATTGACCATCTCCAGGATCGCGTCGGCCGCCGCGCTTGCGAACTCCACATCGTTGATGTGCAGGTCCAGTTCGATCAACTTCACCGGCGGGGCCGACCAGTTGCGCAGGCTCTGAAACAACGCCCGGTCGGCTTCGGGCCACCAGAACGGGCCGCCCTCGACATCGATCGCGGACACGCCGCGTAGCGGGACGAGAATCGTGACCGGCCCACGCGAGGCGCACGCTTTCTCGACGATCTCTTTGCCGAGTCGATCGTTCTCCTCGGGGGTCGTGCGCATCAACGTGACCGTTGGGTTGTGTTGATAGAAGCGCCGGCCCTCGAACATTTTCGGCACCGAGTCCGGCGGGCCGAAGTTCACCATGTCCAGGGCACCGAGCGAAATGACCTGGGGCACGCCGCGCAGGCTCGCGGCGGTCAGGCGATCGCGGCCGGCCGACAGGACGCCCCCGACCAGTTCGTCCGCGAGTTCGGTGGTCGTCAGATCGAGCACGCCGGCGATCAAGCCATCAGTGATCATCGCCTCCATGGTTCGGCCGCCCGTCCCGGTCGCGTGGAAGACCAGCGTCTCGAAGCCGTTCGCCTCGACCCGTTCCTTCGCCGCCTGGACGCACGGAGTCGTGACACCGAACATTGTGGCTGCGATCAACGGTCGATCGGTTTGAACCGTGAGCGGCGCGCCGCGAACCATGCCGATCATCGAGTCGGCCGCGTTCGCCAGAATCTTGCGCGTGAATCGATTCAGTCCGCACAAATCTGTTACGGAATGCACCATGCAAATGTCGCGGACGCCGACGTACGGCTGCACCTGGCCGCTCGCGAGCGTGCTGACGAGTAACTTGGGTACGCCATAGGGAAGAATTCGCATCGCGGCCGAACCGATCGTCGAGCCGGCCGAGCCACCGAGCCCAAACACACCACTCACGCGACCTTCGCGATGCAATCGTTTGACAAGTTTCGCAACGCCTTCCGCCGCCAACGTCACGGCTCGACCGCGATCGCCGGCCTTGCGAACGGCATCGATCGAGGTACCGGCCGCCTTGAAGACCTCGGCCCGATCGACATCGGGGGTGAAGTAAGGCGGGCCCTGAATTCCCGCATCAATGACCCATGTGTCCACGCCAGCCGACTGGAGTCGATCGCGAACGAACGCGAACTCCGGCCCCTTCGTATCGAGCGTTCCGACGAGGATCACTGGCATGGTCGCGCTGGCCTCCCGCCGCCGAATTGATTCGTGTTCTATGATACTTTCGCCATTCCCACTGGTCCGATCGAAAGAGTCTTCCATGAGTCCGTTCTGGGGTCGGATCATTCGACGAACGCTCGCCGTCGGCATTGTCCTGGCGGTGATTGGATTCGTGTTGGCCAAGGCTTTTCTGATGGCGCATCGCGTCTATAGCGGCGGGGCCTACGACGCCGAAAACGAACGCGTTCTCTGGCAAACCCCGCTCACCATGGCGCTGATCGGTATGCTGTTCTCTGGCGGGACGGAGTTCCTGATCGGCCTCGTTCGCAAGCCGGCCCCGGTCCCGATTCAACCGCCGTCGGATGACGACGTACGAACGTGAGCTTTTCGCGCGAAGAATGCCTGGCCCGTCTGCGTGGCCAACTCGCCGCTAGGCGACCGATCATTGGCGGTGGCGCGGGCATCGGCCTGAGCGCCAAGTGCGCCGAGGCCGGCGGCATCGACCTGATCATCATTTACAATTCCGGCCGATTTCGCATGGCCGGCCGGGGCTCCCTCTCGGGCATGATGCCCTACGGCGACGCGAACGCGATCGTCGTTGAGATGGCCCGCGAAGTCTTGCCGGTCGTTCGCGATACTCCGGTCCTCGCCGGCGTTTGCGGCACCGACCCGTTTCGCTTGATGCCACACTTCCTCCGCGAACTGCAAGCGATGGGCTTCAGCGGCGTCCAGAACTTCCCGACCGTCGGGCTCATCGATGGCACGATGCGCCAGGGCCTCGAAGAGACGGACATGGGGTTCGACAAGGAAGTCGAGATGATCCGCAGCGCCCGCGAAATCGGGTTGCTCACGTGCCCCTATGTCTTCACGGAGAGTGAAGCCGAAGCGATGGCTCGGGCCGGGGCCGATGTGTTGATCCCACACATGGGCCTGACCACGAAGGGCGCGATCGGAGCGAAGACCGCGCTCTCGCTCGATGAAGCGGTCACCCGCGTGCAAGCCCTGCACGATGCGGCAAAACGCGTGAACCCGGACATCCTGGTCCTGTGCCACGGCGGCCCGATTTCCGAGCCCGCCGACGCCGCCTACGTTCTGCAACGAACGACGGGGATCGTTGGCTTCTTCGGCGCCTCGAGCATCGAACGACTGCCGACGGAAGTCGCAATCACCGATTGCGTTCGGCAGTTCAAGGCGATTC